>QHOQ01000145.1 GCA_003219355.1 Verrucomicrobiota bacterium | reverse complement strand
TCGCGAACTCGTCCATGTTAGTTTTGCCAAATGGAATTGCGCCCGCCGCGCGCAACTTTCGAATGACGGTCGCATCATAACGTGCGCGATAACCGTGCAAAATCTTTGACGCACAGGTGCAGGGCTCGCCGCTTACGCTGATTATGTCCTTAATCGCGATCGGCACTCCACCCAGTGGAAGATCGACATTTGCTTTTTCCGACTCCTTGGCGGCAGCTTCAAAATCGATTGAGAGATAAGCATCGATCTTCCCATCGACACTTTCGATGCGTGCTCGCAAGACATCGAGCACCTCCCGGGGGGAGACTTCCCGGTGACGCAACAGAGACTGCAGATCGGCGATATTGAGCGCCGGCAGATCTTTTCCCGTCATTCCACGACTTTCGTGACGATGAAAAGACCATTTGCCTGGCGTGGCGCATTGCTCAGCGCTTGTTCCGCCGTAAACCAATCGCGACTCTCATCTTCGCGGAAAACGTTGAAAATTGGGATCGCATGCGCCGCAGCCTCCACGTGGCTCACATCCACTGCGCGCAGTTTGTCGGCATATTTCAACACATCTCCGAGTTGCTTCTGAAAAAGCTGGGTCTCCGCGTCCGTCAAATTTAACCGCGCGAGCTTAGCAACATATGCGACGTCGAGATCGGAAGGTATGAGCATGATTTGCAGATCAAAAATGCAGATGACTCATTAACCAGATGACCACTGCCGCAAGCCCGGTCACAAGAATGAGAAAGATCATCCGACCCTCCCGTCGTTCTTTGCGCAGCGAACGTCGTCGGCGTGGGCTTCCTTTCTCATCGAAGTAGCGTCTGTCTTGCAGCGCTACCGAGACGTGGAACCGGCTGTCGCCGATGTTGGGTTTTATGCGCTGCTCTTCCCGTCCCTGACGAGACGTTTCCTCCGTGACTCGCGGGGCGTCCGAAATCATCCGTTCGAGTTTGTCGACCTTATCGCGCAGCTCCGATTCCCGACGGGCTAATTCTTCCTGCCTGCGGCGGAGGGGTGGAGCCGGTCTAGGCGAACGACGAAACATTCCCAATCACCGGCTGGCCATCCAGAAGAAAAGAGCAAGGGCAATAAGACCAAAAATGATCAGCGGCAAAGTGAGCGCGACGCCAATTCGCATCCACTGAGAAAAGGAGCGTCCGCCGTTGAGCTCGTAACCCTCCGACGCAATATCAGGTAATGAAGTACCGCCGGCACTCTCGTCAGCCGCTTGCAGCCGACTGTGCTGCTCGCCGTACTCCGTGCGCGCGTCATCCACTGTGCTCAGAGCCCGGCTCAACTCCTTGTGCAAATCGGCCGGATTCCAGCTTTTCGGATCGATGGCTTCAATTAGTTCCAAGTGCTGCCCGAAACTTTCCCGAGTCGTACGAAGTTGTTCAAGTCGCTTTTGGGCGTTGTACGCTTCGCGCTCAAGCACAACGAGCGAGCGCGTCAGCTTGTCGGTCATTTCCGCGCGACCGCGATCCAGTTCTTCCTGACGACGGCTTAGTTCTTCGAGCTCGCGTTTTTGTTTTTCAATCTGCTCCTGCTGGCGCTTGAGCTGAAGCAGTTGCTCCTGCGCTTTTTGCATCTGCGAGTCGAGATGCTCGGCAGAGAGCGCCTCTTCCTCGCTCAATTCCAGCATCTGTTCGATCGGTCGAATCTTTTCTGCCATGACAATCGTGAGCTTCCGCAGCTTAGCCGCTCAAAGCTCAGCCAGCGCATATTAATTAAGCCACCTAAGAATGCCAGATATTTCCAAAGAAAATTTCCACTAAGGTTTGTCGATTGCTCTTACCGTCCCGGCATCATTTCAAGTAAAACGCCTTTGAAATATTCCGTCTCTGGCAAAGTAGGGAGCACCGGATGGTCGGGCGCCTGCTCGAAACGGCGAAGTCGCCGGGCCGAACGCCGTGCGTCTACTAGCGCGTCAGCGATCATCTGCGCAAACGCATTTTCACTGACATGATGCGAACACGAGAATGTTGCGAGAACACCGTCGCGCGAAAGCAATTTAAAGGCGCGAACGTGGAGTTCGCGATAACCGCGCATCGCATCGCGCAGCCCGCCTTTTGTTTTCGTAAATGACGGTGGATCGAGAACGATCAGATCGTATTGCGCTTCCGCTTTTTCTGCCCCTCGCAGGAATTGAAAAACATCCTGCTCCCTCCATTTCACCCGCAAGTGATTGCGCTCGGCATTTTTTTGCGCCGTCGCAAGGCTCTCGCTATTTGCTTCCACGCCGGTGACGTCGTTTGCGCCAGCCTGGGCGCATGCCAACGCAAACACACCCTGGTTTGTGAAACAGTCGAGCACGCGCCGTCCCTGAGCGTGTTGTGCGACGATCTCATAGTTCTTCCTCTGATCGAGATAAAAGCCAGTTTTTTGCCCGTGAAGCAAATCAACCTCCAATTTGAGGGACGTCCGCTGTGGCGTCCCATTTATTTCAATCAGGACCGGCGCCGATAAAGCGGGGCCCTCCAAGACTCCGCTCCGCAACTCCAAGCCTTCTGCGCGGCGAATCGGCGCATCGTTGCGTTCGATAATATTTCTTGCACCAAAAAGGTCGACAACTGCGTGCGCGATTAATTCTTTTCGCATGTCCATGGCCAGGGTCAGCGTTTGCAGCACAAAATCATCGCCGTAACGATCGATGATTACCCCTGGAAGCCCGTCGCTTTCGCTCCAGACAACCCGGCAAAGTTTCGAGTCGACGTCGCGTCGCGCACGGTATTCAGCCGCTTGTCCGATCCGCCGGTTGAAGAAATCCAAATCGAGATCCTGTTTCCGCCGTGAGAACCGCCGCGCGACGATTTGCGATTTCGAATTATAGATTGCGCTCCCGACCAAATGATCCTTACCGTCGTTGAGCGAGATGACGTCACCATCCGCTGGATGGCCGAAGACTTTCAACACTTCGCTGGAAAAAACCCAGTCGTGTCCATGCAAAATTCGCGCGCGCGGTTTGACGACGATTCCAGCCATGTCGTAATGATGTCGCACGTATGGCGGCCACTCCACAATCCTTTCTCGATCTTGCGGGTATCAAAAAATTGCGCAGCGGAAAGGTGCGCGAAGTTTTTGATCTCGGGAAAACGCTGCTCTTCGTCGCCACCGATCGCCTATCCGCGTTTGATGTGATCTTGCCAGATCCGATTCCACACAAAGGCGCAGTCTTGAATCAACTCTCCGCGTTTTGGTTCAAGCGCTTCAGTAAGATAAAGAATCATTTCGTCACCGCCGACTTCCGTGAATTTCCGAAAGAACTACAACCGTTTCGCGATCAGCTCGTGGGTCGCTCGATGATTGTGTGTAAAGCAAAACCATTGCCGGTGGAATGTGTGGTGCGGGGCTATCTCGCTGGTTCTGGTTGGAAGGAATATCAGGAATCGCAAAGGGTTTGCGGCGAGAAACTGCCATCGGGACTGCACCTCGCTTCGCAATTGCCGAAGCCAATCTTCACTCCGGCAACAAAGAGCGAGGCCGGCCACGATCTCAATATCGACTGGAAGGAATACTGTCGGATCCTTGGCAACAAGATCGCGACTCGCGCCAGGGATCTCAGTCTCCAAATTTACGCGGAAGGCAGAGATCATGCTGGGCACCGGGGAATCATTGTTGCCGACACAAAATTCGAATTCGGGATTGTGGAGGACGAACTGGTTTTGATTGACGAGTGTTTGACCCCGGATTCGTCTCGCTTCTGGCCCGCCGATCAATATGTCGTGGGCCAAAGCCCGCCCAGCTTCGACAAACAATTTGTGCGCGATTATCTCGAGACTCTCGATTGGAACAAAACGCCGCCAGCGCCTTCGTTGCCGAAAGATGTGATCACGAAAACTTCGGCCAAATACGTAGAAGCGTTCGAGCGGTTGACCAGCGAAAAGCTTCTGTAGCGGCGCTCCATGAGCGCCGCATTTGGGGTCCGACGGTCGTAGACCTCCCCTACAACAGATCGCTCACGAGCGATTTCTCTTCCTTCAATTCCGCGACTGACTTGTCGATCTTATCACGGCTGAAGTCGTTCATTGGCACCTTCTCCACAATTTCCCATTTGCCGCTGCGAACACGGACCGGAAACGACGAAATCAATCTTTCCTCGACATCGTAACTCCCGTCGGAACACACCGCAACGCTGTGCCAATCGTCGCCCGGCGTGTCGTTGGTGAGCGAACGCACGGTATCGACAACCGCATTCGCGGCCGAACCGGCGGAAGAAAGGCCGCGCGCCTTGATCACCGCGGCGCCACGCTGCTGCACCGTGGAAATAAATTCCTCCTTCAGCCATTTCTCATCGCCGATCACTTCGTTGGCGGGATGATTGTCGATCTTCGCATTATAGAAATCGGGGTACTGCGTCGCAGAATGATTACCCCAGATTGTCATGTTTGTGACCGACGTAATCTTCACTCCGGCTTTGTGTGCAAGCTGAGCAAGCGCCCGATTTTCATCCAGGCGTGTCATGGCGAACCAGCGATCGCGCGGAATGTCTTTTGCATTGTTCATCGCAATTAGACAATTCGTATTGCACGGGTTTCCAATCACAAGCACGCGGACATCGGCCGCGGCATTCCTTTCGATTGCCTGACCTTGTCCGATGAAAATTTTGCCGTTGATTCCTAGCAGATCTTTCCGTTCCATGCCGGCCTTGCGCGGAATGCTTCCGACCAGCAACGCCCAGTTGATGTCGCGGAATCCTTCGTCAAGGTCAGCGGTCGGCACAATCGACTGCAAAAGCGGAAAAGCGCAATCTTGCAATTCCATCACCACGCCATCAAGTGCGCCGAGCGCATTCGGAATTTCAATTAGATGCAGCGTAAGTGGCTGGTCCCCTCCGAACATTTCACCTGAAGCGATGCGAAAGACAAGCGAGTAACCAATCTGCCCGGCTGCGCCGGTAACAGCGACCTTAAGCGGAGACTTCATTTCCGACTTTCAACGCTCAACGCTCAACTCTCAACTCTCTTGAAGCCACAGATTCACGCTGATCTTTTCAACGCTTGCTCGATGATGATGATTCAGCTGGAACCTAGCTCGCGTTGCCCAAAACGCTTTAGGAATCGCATCATCTAATTCACCTGCGTTTATTCATTCGCGCGATCTTCTTCGCCAAATACGCTGAGAAAAAGCCGGCATAACGTTTTTGCAGTTCCGGGCGCTGCCAATCTTTGCCTGTGAGTGTGCCGCGGCAGTCGAGCGCGCCACATTTGCACTTCATTGAATAATTATCGTCATCAGTCGTCGCCCAATCGTGAGTAAGTTCTTCGCCGACCCGGATGTCCCGCATTGCTACGAACGTGATCTCGCCGCGAATGCCAAGATTCGCGTCACACGAATGGTTACTGTAAAGCATCGAGCCTTCGCGCTCATCATCCGTTACCGGCGTGATGAATAGGTCACCATCGATTTGAATTTCGACTGGACCGAGCCGCGGCGTAATCTCGCGCAACTGTTCACGGGTCACGATATGTCCACCTTTTATCGCCACGATTTCATGTTTCGCAATATCAGCGGTGGCAAATAGACCGCGTCCGTGGATGGGACTCAACCGCACGGCGGTCTTCGCCGAAAGATAAGAGAGCGGATTCATTCAGACTTACGGAGAATTCACCATGTCAAAAAAAGCTGCCGGCCCGCCGCTTCGCTTGGTCCCGATTACTGCGCCACCGGCGAGACATGGCCGGCGGCGAGACGCCATCGGCCGTTTTGTTTAACCAGCGTATCGGTGAATTGGACAATCTTGTCGACCGTTTTGCCGTCGTAGACGCCCTTTAGCTTCGTGCGACCCGTGACGACGGCGGCAGAGTCGCCATAAAGGCGAACCTTCATATCGTAATTCTCAAATAAGTCGTAGCGAACTTTTCCCGATGTCGCATCGGCGATATCATCAGCACGGCCGCTGATTTCGCCCTTCGAGTTGGTGAGCGTATAATCCTCCGTTAAGAAGTTTGCGATTTTCTCGGCCTCGCCGTTCAAATAAGCGATGCATCCGTCGCGTTCGGCTTGAAGGACTGCAGTCGTTTCCTCGGCGGACGTTTGGGCAAGAATGGTTGCAGCGCACATGGAGAAGGCAATCAACAAGCCGGGAAGCAATTTCATGCGTTAAGCATAACGGCGGCAACGGAATTCTGCCGATCAAAAACTTGAACGGAAAAGCTACCAATGAAAAGGTTGCTGCTCTCCAGATTCATCACTCATCGGTCAGTCGCTACTGTTTACTATTTCAGAATGAAAGCACGCAAAGCCGCGGTCGTTTTTATCTTCATCACGGTCATGCTCGACATGCTGGCCCTGGGATTGATCGCGCCAGTTTTGCCGAAGCTCATCCTGACCTTTCTCGGTGGGAACGCGACTAGCGCAGCCACCTGGCTTGGCATTTTCGGCACTGTCTTCGCGCTGATGCAATTTTTCTTTTCGCCGGTCCTGGGCGTCTTGTCTGACCGGTTTGGACGACGACCTGTGATCCTGTTGTCGAATCTTGGGCTTGGCCTGGATTACATTGTGATGGCGCTCTCGCCCACAATTGCATGGCTTTTTCTCGGCCGGATTATTTCCGGAATTACCGCTTCGAGCATTCCAACCGCCA
>QHOQ01000144.1:1459-7709 GCA_003219355.1 Verrucomicrobiota bacterium | reverse complement strand
CGGCGACGTGCCATTTATTCTTGGGACGAGACAGCGCTCATTCCTCCAGGTGGTGACGCCTGATTCAAGCGCGCGAGAATTTCGGGATCGCGCACATCTGCCCATCCACCTGTGAGTTCGAGCGCTTTCACTTTTTTTCCCGATCGCGCGAGCGCGCGAACTGCGTCGGTCAATTCGTACTCGCCGCGAGGCGACGGTTTCAACTTTGCGGTGAATTCGAAAATGCTCGGTCGAAAAGTGTAAATGCCGGCGTTATACCACGGACTGCTTTCTTCGCCCGGTTTTGCTTTCTCGCGAAGATCGACAAGCTCCATTTGATCGTTCAGAAAAACAGCACCGCCCTTGCTCGTATCTTCACCGCGCGTCACACTAATAATCGCTTCGATATCGTGGGGAAGATCGACAAGTCGTTTGTAGTTTCCCGGATCGACAAGGATGTCGCCATAATTCAAGACAAAGGGCGAATCGCCGGCGAAATTGCGGGCGAGGTCAACAACGCGCCCGGTTCCATCCTGCACAACCTGCGTCGCATATTGTATTTCGATGTTGTAACGGGAACCATCCCCGAAGAAATTTTGGACGGTGTCGGCGCGGTAGCCGACAATAATCAGGAAACCCCGGACGCCCGCGTCCCGCAATCCTTCGACAATGTGCTGCAAAACCGGCTTGCCACGTACTTCGAGCATTGGTTTGGGGAGATCGGTAGTCATCTCCCGCATTCGCGTACCTCGCCCAGCTGCGAGCAGAACCGCTTTGTCTGTCCTTGCCATGAATCAACTCGCGTCGTCCGATTTAGGCGCTATGACTCGCGATAGGTGATAGCGGGTGAATGGTGATCGCGCCAATGCTATTAACGATTACCGATCACAATTCAGTTTTTTTCTTCTCCGTGATGATCAGCGCAGGCAGATTCGCTTGTTTGATTAAGTCGCCCACTTTCGGGACGTCCTCATTTTTAAGTTGCGCCCATTTCTTTAACTGATCCTCAAGTTGGCTGTTCAACAGTTGAAAGACATCCAACTGAGGTTTGGTCGGCTCAGCATCGCCGGCCTCGATTGCGTGGCTGAACGTGTCAAAGCGTTCGTTCAACATGTTCGGGAACGCGAGGTTTCCTTCCGACCCTTTCATGTTCACTTGAATGAGTTTTTGCTCCACTTCTGACATTTTGTGATCGAGATCGTCCGCTGTCGCAAGCGCCGGTTTTACGCGTTGATCCTCGCCGAAACGTTTGTGCAGAGTTTGAATCTGCGACCTAAGATCGCGGATTTCGTTGACGGCCTGATGCAGCTGCGAAATGCGATCATTCACCTGCCTCGCTGAAGTGAACTGCTTTTGCAGCGCTGCCTCTTGTCCTTTGGTTCGCGGATCGATCACCAGATGCAGCGGCGCAGTTTGTGATTTGCCGCCGACAGTCAGTTTTACCTGATAATCACCGGGCAACGCCAAAGGACCCTTAGGACCGGTGCCGGAGTAAAACGCGCCGGGAATCTGGATCGGATCGTCGTAACGCAAGTCCCATGCGAATCGATTCATTCCTTCGTTCGCTGGAATCGTTTTCACGCGCTCGACGCGATCCGGCCATTCTGGGGGTTGCTCGCCTTCTTTTTTCTCTTTGCTGGAAAGGTGCCTGACGATTTTGCCTGAAGCGTCGAGGATCTCGAGCGAGACTTCCTCCTTCGGTGCAGTCTTAAAATAATAATCGATGATCGCGCCGGGAGGCGGGTTGTCTCCAACCGGCTGCCGTTTGTCGAATTCCTCCGGGTAATGCAAGCGCAAAGCTGTCTGCGGTTGGTAGAGAATCATATCCGCCTGTGCGGATTGCTGGTTTATCTGGCGAAGCGGAGTCAGATCGTCCAGCACCCAAAATGAGCGTCCGTGCGTCGCTACCACCAGATCGTCATCTTTCACCACAAGATCGTGAATTGGCGAAACGGGTAGATTTAATTGCGACGGTTGCCAATGTGCGCCGTCATCGAACGAAACAAAAACGCCGAGCTCTGTGCCCGCGTAAAGTAAACCGCGCTTTTTCGGATCTTCGCGCACGGCGTGCACGTACGCGCCATCGGGAATTCCACGTACGACCGGAGTCCAGGTTTTCCCCAGATCGGTCGTTTTAAAAATGTATGGCTTGAAATCGTCCAGCTTATGTCGATCCACTGCGACGTAGGCAGTGGTGCCGTCATGCGGAGACGGCTCGATCAGATCGACCGTGCTCCACTCCGGCATTTTCGGCGTGACGTTCGACCAATGCTGCCCGTCGTCAGTCGTGACGTGCACGAGTCCATCATCCGTGCCTGCCCAGATCGTTCCTTTTTTTATCGACGATTCGGCCAGCGCAAAAACCGTGTCGTAATATTCGACCGAAGTGATGTCGTTTGTGAGGGGGCCGCCACTAGGCTGCTGTTTGCTTTTATCGTTGCGGGTAAGATCGCCGCTGATTTGTGTCCAGCTTTGTCCGTGATCGGTCGATTTGAAAACGCATTCGGCGGCCGTGTAGAGCACGTCTGGGTTGTGCGGTGAAAGCATAAGCGGCGTGACCCATTGAAAACGATGGACGAGATCGGCAGCTCCGTGTCCCGAGTTATCCAGCGGCCAGACGCTGACGTCCTGCACTTCCTCTTTATTTTTGTCGTAGCGAGTGATGTAGCCTTCGTTGTTCGAATAAATGACGTGCCAATCACGCGGATCGGGCACAACAAAGCCGCACTCGCCGCCGCCGGCGACAAACCAATTTTCGCGGCCGATCACGCCGGAATCGGTGCGACTGGCGATGCCGACGTTCGAATTGTCCTGTTGCGCCCCATAAACGTGATATGGGAATGCATTGTCCACAGCGACGTGATAAAACTGCGCAGTTGGCTGGTTGTTTTGGGTCGTCCACGTTTTGCCGCCGTCGGTCGAGATGTTTACGCCACCGTCATTCGCGTTCCCAATTCGATTTGGATTTTGCGGATCGATCCAGAGTCCGTGGTGATCTCCGTGCCGTGCCGGCAACAGATTGAAAGTCTTGCCGCCATCGACTGAACGGAAGAGACCGGTGTTCACCAGATAAACGGTGTCTGGTGATTTCGGATCAGCGTACACTTTGCTGAAATACCAGGCGCGTTGACGAAATCGGCCGTCGTCGTTCACGCGGGTCCAATGCTGCCCGGCATCATCGGAGCGGTAGAGGCCGCCCTCCTTGGCCTCGATGATGGCATAGATGCGGTTGGAATCGGCGCCGGAAACGGCTATGCCGATCTTGCCGAGAATGCCTTCGGGAAGACCGTTTCCCTCGAGATGCTTCCAAGTGACGCCATTATCTTCCGAGCGATAAAGTCCGCTGCCCGGGCCGCCGCTGGAGAAAAACCACGGCTGCCGGCGGGCCTGCCAGAGAGATGCAAAGACGATGTTCGGATTATGTGGATCGAAGACAACATCGATCCCGCCAGTGTTTTCGTCTTTCGATAAAACCTTCGTCCACGTTTTGCCACCATCGGTCGTCCGAAAAATTCCGCGCTCCTGATTTGGACCGAACGCGTGACCGAGCCCCGCTACCAACACTACGTTTTCATTTCTTGGATCGACAATCAGCGCGCCGATTTGGCGACTGTCCTTTAAGCCGACATTTTCCCACGTTTTGCCGCCATCGATGGACTTGAAAACTCCAGTGCCGTAGGTGGTATTGCCGCGGATCGCCGCTTCTCCTGTGCCTGCGTAGATCACATTGTGATCTGACGGCGCAACCGCGATGGCGCCAATTGATGAAATAGGTTGCTTATCGAACAACGGAGTCCAGTTCGCGCCGCCGTCGATTGTTTTCCAAACGCCGCCGGCGACCGCCCCAAAATAATAAGTGTCCGGTTCTCCAGGAACGCCTTCGATCGTCAGCGCGCGTCCACCGCGAAACGGCCCGATCTGTCGCCACTGCATTCCCTTGAATAATTTTTCGTCAATCGCGCCGACGGGGGTGGGCGAGGGGGACGGACTGGCTGCGAACGAAATTGAAAAAGCGAAAACAAAACCTGAAAAAATGACTAAAGCGGGCAAGCGAAAGCGTAACGTGGACGTAATCATCCGGCTAAGGTGGGAGAGTTGTGCCACCGTTCAACTAGAATCGCGCGATTTGCACAACTCCAGGCCTGGCGATCTTCAATGCGATTGCGAGTGGGCAACGAGGATATAGGCTAAGACCGCGTCACGTTCAGTCGATTTCAAATTCGCACGTCCCGCCATTTCATCGATGAGCCGTGGCCACTCCGTCGCGCTGTGTTGTGAAACAGCGGGCAGAGTGTGGCATTCAATGCAGCGCGAAACAAAAAGCGTGCGGCCCTCTCGTAATGCGGCAAGATCGACATGTTGGTGCGCTCCGGCTCGCGCCAGTTCCGCTGTGACCGGCGGCGGGGTAAAACTTGTCGTTCCGCAACTGCTAAGATCGACAAGACAAACGATCGCTGCGGCAAAGGTTGTTAAACGCTTCAATTTCATAAACCGATACCAAAGATTGTGCGCACTTGGAGATCGGGCTCATCATCCGTATCAGTCGCTTGTGCGAGCGCGGTGACAGTGACAAACCAATTTCGATGCCGATAGGAAAGGTTTGGGCCAACGAAGAGATTTCTTATCTTTTCTTCGTCGCGCCACTCTGGAAATACAAATTCGTGGAGCAGTTCTATTCCTGCCGAAATACGTGGAGAGATCTCGTAACTTGCACCAACTGCCTGCGAGAATTCACCCTCTCGTTCCTCAAGTTCGCGGCCTTCCCACACTGCTTCGAGTGTGGCGTTGTATGCGAGGATAAGCGGACCGAAATTCTTCTGTGCGATCAGTTTTGATTCCAATTCGACCAGGCGATCGCCCGCCTTAATCTCGTCGTAGATCGACAATCCGATCGGATCGACGACGGGATTAGTCAGGTTGTAGATTAACTCGATCGCCGAATCGGAGTACGCAAAACCCGCGTGGTCCTGATTACTCTCATAAAACCAGTCCGCCAGATAAACGCTAATCTGGAATTTATCGGTCACGCCATACTCGAGTTCATGACGAAAATCGACCTCGTCGGAACGGCTGGGACCGGTAATGCGCTGCCATGTGATCCAGTTCTCCAACTCCAGACTTCCCCGCGCAGACGTAGGCGCTTCGTACAAAAATGTGAAATGGCGAACTCCGCCGAAAGAGACAGAGGTCGAAAAGGCCAGAATTAGAATGCAAACTAAGCGAAGTTTTTTCATGAGGAATGCGCAGGCCGGCGAGATTACCGGTGCGAAATTGCGGGAACTGTTTCCAGTCGCTCGACGATGGCAGCGTTGGCCTCGACTCGCGCTTCTTGTACCGGCTCCGCGCTTTCGGGCGGCGCACCGCCGCCAAAGTGTCGCGCTGCATAATAAGAACCAACGACCAACACCGCAGCAATCAGCTGAGCGACGAGTGTTTCAGTTGTCGGAAACACCGCAAACCAAAGACCCATCCAGGGCGGCATGTAGCTGCTCAGTGAATTGATCTCGGTGGTGGGGATCCACTGCGCGAGCTGCATCTCTTGCGCTTGCTCGCCCACCATCACCAGCAACACCACGCCGAGTAGAATACCAGTCGTGATCAACATTTTCCGATAAGGAAGACGCTGCTGGAGAACGAAGGTGAGGACGGCCACCATCCCGGTAAGAACCAACCCGAGGAATGCGCCTTTCAACACCACGCCGCCACCCAGGCGCAGATAATAGCTCTGCAAAAAGAGAACGACCTCGAATCCCTCGCGATAAAGCGACGTAAATCCCAGCAGGATCAATCCCCACCACAGGCGCGAGCGCGAGATTTCGTCGGCGCTCGCGTCCGCGAGCAAATTTTTTCTGCGGCGATTGTGTGCCCGGATCCATCCGCCCCAATAAATTTTGTGGAAAAACCAGTTCATGATCACCAGCAGAACAATCACAGCAAGCAGCCCTGTTGCCGCTTGGAGATCGAGCGCCGACATGTTGTCGCTAAGCGAGCCGACAATTCGCACCGCGATACACCACGTGATTAATGTCGCTAGAAACGCCAAACCGGCGCCGAAAGCGACCGGCCGTCGGTGCGTCCGCTTCGGGCCAGTCATGCTGGCGGTAATAGCGGCCAAGACGAGTATGCACTCCAATCCTTCGCGAAACACCAGAACACCGATATCGAGGAACGCGACGGTCGGGCTTGTATTGGGACGCGTTGGATCCGGCGCGCCTTGTGCACTGACTCCCTGCCAGACGAGCATCGCAATCACAAAAAGCGCGGCCGCGAC
>QHOQ01000144.1:0-1366 GCA_003219355.1 Verrucomicrobiota bacterium | reverse complement strand
AAATAGCCGGGAATTGCCGGTCCTGTGATCGTCCACTAGCATCTCGGCTAGAATGCCCAAATACGTTCTGGGTCATCATTTGAGAGGCGAGGGGAAGCGCCTGGCGTTGATGTCGGAACTGCTCGATCCGATGCATCGTCGGTATATCGAGTCGCTTGATGTCGTTAAGCCGGGTGCGCAGACGCTCGAAGTTGGGTGTGGCAACGGATCGATTTCAGCATGGCTCGCCGAACGCGTGAGTCCCAATGGAAAAGCAGTGGCGCTCGACCTCGATGTGTCGCTAATCGAAGTGCGCGCGCCGAATCTCGAGTTGCGCCAGGGCGACATCCTTGCCGGTCCGGTGGAGCGCGGAGCATTCGACCTGGTAACTGCGCGCGCTGTGCTTCACCATGTCAATAATGTAGAAGCGGCAATCAGGAATTTGGTCGCAAGCGTCAGACCGGGCGGCGCGCTTTTGCTCATTGAGCCTGATTTTCTTCCTGTCAGTGTCGCCGAGCCGCCCGAGGTGCGAGCATTCTGGGACGGCTGGCTCGCGTGGTCGCGTGAACGTGGGATCGATTATTATGTCGGGCGCACTCTGGCGCCACGACTGGCAGCGCTAGGTTTAACGCAAATAAGTGGCACTGCGGAAACGGCGATCTACAACGGCGGCTCGCCGTGGGCCGAGTACTGGATACAGACAATCACCGAGCTGCGTGATGACTTGATCGATTCCCGTAAGCTGGACAACCCATTGGTCGATAAATTTCTTGAGCATTGCGCCGATCCAAGTTGGTGGACTCAGACGATTGCCTTTACCACGGTGCACAGCCGCGCGCCCGCCGTCTGAGTAAAGTGCGCGCAGATCGCAGGCAGGTTGTGATTTTGCGTCNNTTCGGCGGTGCAACGTTTCCGCGGGTTTACGTTAATCGAGATTGCCCTGTCCATTTTCATCCTGATGCTACTGTTGATGCTGGCGGTGCCTAGCTTGACTGGAGTGAGCGCAAGCAGGCGACTGAAGCAGTCTCTGGATGGATTTAACAACCTTGTGCGCCTGGCACAGCAGCGAAGCGTGACTGAGCGTCGTCCTTACTTGATTGCTTGGGGCAGAAACTCCGTCTATCTACGTCCGGAAGTCTTCGCGGAAGACGAGGAGGTCAAAGCAACGGCGGAATTTCGCTTCAGTAAAGGAACAACGCTGAGACTCTCCTTGCCAGCCGCGTTGGCAGACGACCACCCTTGGGAATGGATATTCTGGCCGTCGGGAAACTGCGAACCCGCGACCGTTCAATTCAGAGGCCCGTCTGGTATTTGGACGGCGAATTACTCGCCCCTGACCACGCTGCCCGACGTCATTCAGTATGCGGCAAGGTGACCGACAGTGGAG
>QHOQ01000073.1:4355-22332 GCA_003219355.1 Verrucomicrobiota bacterium | reverse complement strand
TATAAAACTGGTTCGACTAAGGAACTGAAGACTTCCGATCTGCACGACAATCTTGTCAAAGGCACAACGTTGCAGCTCGGGCTTTATGCGTTAGCCGTGCGCAAGCTCGGCGCGGCGGAAGTGAACGTGAGTATTCTTTCGCTGGCGGTTAAACACGTCGGACCGCAATTGTCGATTGTCGATCTTGCGCCGCACACCGACGTCTTCGCCGATCTCGCGGAAATGCAGCGCACTGGCATTTTCGGAATGAAAGGGGAAGTCCGTCCCGCGTTTGGTTACAGCACGCTATATCCGCTCGCGACATTGCAAATCGATAACGACATTTTGGAGGATAAATGGGCGCTGACCCATCCCGCGCTCGTGCTCGAAAAAGAGGAGTGGGAAATATGGTGAGGCTGAGTGACGAATCTGCTCGCGCGCGATTTGCCGACGAACTGGATCGAAATTTTTCGGTCGTCGCATCGGCCGGTTCGGGCAAGACTACTGCTATCACGCAACGCGTTTTGTCGATCGCGCGTTCGGTCAACGCGGCGGAAATTCTGCCGCGCCTGGTCATCGTCACTTTCACAAATCGCGCGGCGGACGAAATGCAACAGCGCACGCGGCAAATCCTTCTCGAGGCGAAATTGGGAACGGAGGTGCAAACTGCATTCAATCGCGCCTTCTTCGGCACGATCCACTCCTTTTGCATGAAATTGCTGACCGACTACGGTCATTATCTCGGTCTGCCCGCGCCGCTCGAATTGCTGAGCAACGACGACGACCTTTGGCAGGAATTTGTGCAAAGCCAGACCCACATCGGCCATTCGTTAGGCGAGAAAGATCGTGCCACGCTTTTGCGTCTTGTGCAGGCGCGCGATTTGATGGAATTGGGACGACGCGCAGGTTCGGCGGTCTTGTGCGTTCCGGAATTACCGCCATGCCCGACGCTCGATTTCAGGGAAGTTTACGCGCGAGTTGATCACGGCGGTCGCGACAGCATCAGCAAGTCACAAGCGGAATTGCGCGAGTGGGAAAAACGTTACGCTGGCGACTGGGAATATTTGCGCTGGCCGGTTTGTTTCACCGCAGCGAACTCGAATTTTTCGGATCTTTGGACGCAGACGTTCTCGCCATTGCGCAGATGGATCAGCGCCGCTGCAACATGCGTGGCGACGGAAGTGCAGCGCGATTTTCTCGATTTTCGACTCGAGCGCGGATTCGTCACGTACGGAGATCAAGTCGCGCTGGCGAAAAAATTGCTGCAACATCCGGTCGCAGCGCCGCGCATTCGCGAAGAAAAGGTGCGCGTCATTCTCGATGAGGCGCAGGACACCGAACCGGCGCAATTTTCCGTGCTGCTCGAAGCGACGCGACCGGCGGCCGCGACCGGTGATTGGATGGAAACGCGCGTCGATCCGCCGCCGCCCGGACACTTCTGCATGGTCGGCGATTTTCAGCAATCGATTTATTGGGAGCGCGCGGACTTAAATTATTATCGAGCTGTTCATGAAGCGCTGATCGCCGACAAGAACGGCGAGAGCTTGGAATTTTCCGTTACGTTTCGACTCGACCAGAAGCAACTCGATTTCGTGAACGCAACGTTTCGTGAAATCTTGAACGACAAGGATGGACAGGTGCGCTTCGTCGAATTGCAGCCGCGTCCGGAAATTCTTCCCGGAAGAGTCATTCGCGTGCCACTGGTCGCGAAGGAGCTGTTGCCGGAAGGAAGAAAACTGAAGGATTATCAGAAGGCGCGCATCGAAGCGGAATATCTCGCGCGATGGATCACGCACGCTGGACTGAGAAAACTTTCGGCGGATTCGTGGCGCGAAGTGGCAATTCTTTGTCCGCGCAAAGCCTGGCTGCAAACGATGGCGGCGGCACTGCGGCGTGCCGGTCTGCGGGTGGCGATCCAATCTGAGCGCGATGTAAAAGGCGACAGCCCGGCCTATGCGTGGCTGACCGCGCTTCTTACGATCATGACCGACCCGCTCAACGCCTACGAAATCGTCGGCTTGCTCCGCGAAATTTTCGGCGTGTCCGATCACGATCTCGCGGTCTTTTCTGAAGGACAGAAAGCGAGATTTCGCATCGACGAAGTTTTGTCCGCTGCCGGGAAAATTTCCTCGCACCTGCGTATACTCGCGGAGATTCGCCAACGCGCGGAAGGTCTGGCGTTGTTCGACGCAGTCGCGTTGATCGTCGACCAAACGCAACTGCGCGAACGTTTGCTCCTGTTGCCCGCGACGGAATTCGGCGATCTCGCGCGTGAACTCGATGCATTGCTCGCGCAAGCGGCGGAAGCGGAGGCGAGCGGAATGATTCTGGCGGAATTCGCCGAACGCTTGCGCGACGATTTCACGACGCCGCGCGCCGTCCGTTTTTCTGCCGACGACAACGCGATCCAGCTCATCACGTCGCACAAGGCGAAAGGCTCGGAATGGCAGGCGGTGATTGTGCCGTTTCTCGCGCGCGACCTACGGCCACCGAGTCAGCGCTATCCACATTTCGCGAAACCGCCCACGACCGGCGAGCTCTTGATTGCCTTCGGCAAAGAAGACAAATCGAAGGATTTGAAAGACGCGATCGAGCGCGCACGACAGCAGGAACTCGAACGCCTTCTCTATGTTGCTACGACGCGCGCGCGCCACACGCTCGTGCTCGTGCTTGATCAGGAAATTTTTTCCAACCCCGAAGGTAAACTTCCCAAGACAGCACAGCTTCGCCGATTGCTTTGCGGGAAGGACGGCTATACCGGCGAATTCGATGAGCGGGCGATCACGACCGAAACCATCGAAGACTCCGAAACGCCTTCATCCGCGCCGGGAACATCCGAAGTGAAGATCGAACCGTTAACAGCTCGCGAACTCAAGTGCGCAGTAAAGCGCGCCTCAGAATTTGTGCGCAAGTTCACGCCGAGCGCGCTCGATGCGGAAGTTCCAGCGGAAGTGCGGACGCGTTCGAGACTCGATAATCTCGCCACGCTGTACGGCCGCTGGTGGCACAAATTTTTCGAGCGCCTGGATTGGAACGGCGGAATCGATTCCGCGCAGAAGTTATTCGAAAAGCAATTGCCGATTTGTCCCGAGGCAAAGTCCGCAACGAAAGACTGGGATGTCACGCGGCAGAATTTGTTCAGCGACGCCTGCATCGCTCGGTTTCTCGCGAGCGATGAAACGCAATTTCATCGCGAGTTTCCGTTCTCTTGGCGCAGAAACGATCGCAGCGTACTGGAAGGCTTAATCGATTCGCTCATGATTGATCGCAAAGCGCGCCGATGTCTCCTGCTTGATTGGAAAACGAACAGGGTTTCGTTAGGTGAGACGGAAAGTTTTCGCTCACGTTACCGTCCGCAGTTGGCGGCTTATTGCAAAGCAGTGAGCGAGATCACGCACTTCGACGTGGAAGCCGGTTTGTTTTCGACCGCGCTTGGACGTTTGTTGCTCTGCACGGCAGACGAATTGCAGGAGGAATGGAATCGGCTGGAACAACTCCCGCCCGCGAAGCTCGACGAAAAAATGCGGCCGGATGCGTCGGACGATTTTTAGTGCAAGATGAACGCCGCGGAGAAAATAGGCGGAATCCGTCTCGCCGCGATTAGACTGCTCAGCGGTCGCGCTCGCCGCGGATGAATTGCTCGACGCAGCGATACGCCTCGTCGTCAGTCATTTGCACGGGGGGATGCTTGGAAAAATAAGCGGAGGCGGAATTCAATACTCCACCGATCCCGCGATCGAGCGCCAGTTTGCAGCAACGGATCGCGTCAATCGCTACGCCGGCCGAGTTGGGCGAATCTTCGACGGAAAGTTTGATATCGATCTCCATCGACACATCGCCAAAAAGCCGGCCTTCCGCTCGGATAAAGGCAATCTTGTTATCGAGCTGCCAGGGAACATAATCGCTTGGGCCGATGTGGATATTTTCGTCGGCAAGACGTTCGCCAATCACCGACTGGACAGCTTCGGTCTTCGACGTCTTTTTCGAGGCGAGCCGACTGCGATTCAGCATATTTAAAAAATCGGTGTTGCCGCCCGTGTTCAACTGATAAGTGCGCTCGAGTTTTACGCCGCGTTTGCGAAAAAGATCGACAATCATACGATGCAAAATCGTCGCGCCCAATTGGGCTTTGATGTCGTCACCGATCACGGGCAGATTTTTGTCGGCGAAGCGTTTGGCCCAGGTCGGATCGCTGGCGATGAAAACCGGAATGTTGTTGACGAAACCCAGCCCGGCCTCGAGCGCACAACCGGCGTAGAAACGGGTCGCCTCTTCCGAACCGACTGGAAGATAATTGACCATGAGTTCCGCGCTGGAGTTTTTCAATTCGTCGATGATTTGTTCGCGGGTGGATTCTTTTTCCAATGGCAAGAATGTGCGCAGCGGATCCTGATCGCGCATGTGAGGGGCATAGCTATCCAGGACACAGCCCATCTTCACGATCGCGCCGGTAAGGCTGATTTTTTCGGAAAAGATTTTTGTGCAATTCGGTGGCGCGAAAATGGCCCTGCTCACATCAAGGCCAACTTTGCGCCGGTCGATATCGAACGCGGCAACGACTTCAATATCGTCCGGCTGATACGAGCCGATCTGGCGATGCATCAGTCCGTTACCCGACCCGTTGGCCGACGAGCGGTGATAAAAATTTATTCCCTGGACGAGTGAGCTGGCGCAATTACCAACCCCGACAATGGCGATTCTTATTTTTCTCATGCGAATGACAAAAGGCTTGGCCGCGTTGACTAAGTTACCGTCTTAACCCCTTTTCGCAGCGGCTCCAGTTACTAACTATAAAGCACCGAATGTGTCCGAGGTCGCGCGGACTTGCAAGGGCTGATATAAGAACACAATCCAGAGGGATTTTTGTTGAAAAGAATGCCCTGGCGAGGAGATAGACCAAATGCGTTTGGAGTTTTCGGCCGCTGCGCTGTTGCTCACCTTTGGCTTGCCGGCTCCATCGTGGGCCGCCGTGCCCGCTTACACTATTGATGAAGGAGTCGCGCTTGCCCAAGCGCAGAATCCAGAAATCGCGATCGCGCGAAAAAAAGTGCAAGGAGCGCGCGGGGGCTGGATTGAAGCGCGCTCGGGATATATTCCGTCGTTAACCTCGAGCGGGCTATACGATAAGCGACAGCAACAGAGCGAAACGCGACTCCGGGAGGAAGATTACAATGCAAGGCTGCAGGTCGAGCAGAATCTTTACACTGGCGGAGCCGTAACCAGCCAGGTGGCCATCGCCCAGTTGAACATCGATAAGGCAAATTACGAGCTTCAGGAAATTGTCAGTCGCGTGACGCTGGATGTGAGAATCGCTTTCAACGAACTTCTTCTGAATCGGGCGAAGGTCCGTGTGCGCCAACATTCGGTGCGCGTCTTGGACGAGGAACTGAAGAGCCAGCAGCAGAGTTTCAGCGCCGGCATTGTTGGCAAATTGAACGTGCAACGGGCTGAAGTGGCCTTGGCCAACGAGCAGCCAGAGCTTTTCAACGCGGATACACAATTGAGAAATTCCTACCTCCGGCTCAGCGAGCTTTTTGGCATGGACGCACCTTCGGGAACGGCGGTAGCACCCTTTGAGGTTTCTGGGGAACTGCAATATCAACCAAATCATCCGGATCTAAACGACTGCCTAGCCCGGGCCGATGCAAATCGGGCGGTAATCAAAGCCCGGCAGAAGGATATCGAGATCGAAGATCGACAATATATTCTTGACCGGAGCGGGTTGCGCCCGCATGTCCGGGCTTTTTCCGGGTACGAGGTTTATAGCGAGCGCGATCCGGAAGTCGGACAGGAGTTTAATTATGGCTATGTAGTGGGGATAAACGCGACTTGGAACATCTTCGATGGGTTCGCCACCAAAGGGCGGATGCAGGCCACGCACGCCCGCCGCGAAGCGGCCGTGCAGGCTCTGGCAGCAGCTCACCGCTCTGTCGCCTCGGAAGTGCGCGGTGCATTTTTCGATCTCGAACAAGCTGAACGCGTGCTCGAAACAGAGACAAGAAATGTTCAGACGGCAGATGAGGCTCTTGAGATTGCCAAAGGCAATTTCGCCGCTGGATTGGGAACGCAACTCGACACCCTGCAAGCCGCATCCGATGTCACTCGGACTCGCACGACTCGATTAAGTGCAATTTACTTGCATAACGTGGCTCTCGCTCGTCTCGCACATGCCTGCGCGAGCCCTGCGGAAGCGCTCGATTTCGCATCAAAAATCAAGAATGCCAGAAACGAAAATCAGAACGCAGCGCAAGCAGCCGATGTGGCGCGCCCGCCCGCAAAATTAAGCCAGCGATGAAGCAGCGATTTCTGTCTGTGGGGAGCACAGGCCGCCAGCCTGTAGTTCGCGGCAGCCTACCGCGAACAGGTTACCCCGCCTCGCGTGCTTGTGCTTACGTTGTGTGGCATTCGGACAGCGACCGAATGCCACAGGCTGGCAGCCTCTGCTCCCCAGAATGCAGGAGGCGGCGTTTGTGGGATCTCGCAACGCCAAGGTTCTTCATCACGATTTTGATGGCTTGTTTGGCGCATCCAGCCGACGCGGTCACATTGGAGACCGTTCTACAAACCACTCTTGAAAAAAACCCGGCCATCCAGGAGGCGAAATCAGGTCTCGAGCAAGCGACCGGCCAGCGGCTCGTTTTTCGCTCCATTGTCTGGCCTCGCGTCGAACTGGGCGTTCCGGCCGGTGTCCAGGGCGGTCATCGTTCCGGTGAGGGCGGAGTAAAAGGCTTTGCCCTGGGACGGGGGTCCCTGACACAGACCTTGTTCAATATGGATGTGCCGCCATCGCTTCGGCGTGGTGACATCGAAGTCTTGATTGCGCAACAGCAATTGAATGTTGCCGTCGTGGACCAGCTACACGCGGCGCGGCTGGCTTTTTACACAGCGCTCTATAATCGCTCGCTGGAATCCATCCGGAACGAACAACGGCGAAGACTGCAGGAGAATGTGTCTACTCAGAAAACCCGTTACGAAGCCGGGCTGGCCGATCGGAGCGCGTTCACCAGCGCCAGTGTCCAGGCCTCTGAGCTGGATCCACAAATTGAAAGCGCGCGTCGAGCCTATCTGGGCGCGCAATTGCAATTGGCCGAAGCGATGGCGATCGATCCCGCAAAGTCATCGTTGCCTGAGCCCGAAGGCAAGCTGCAGTTTGTCTCGCTGCGCGTCGATCTTGACTCCGAAACAGCGGCGGCTCTGCAAAGAAGGGCGGATCTCAAGCTCGCGCGTTTGTTCGTCCGCGCCGCCAACGAAGATCAACGAATCATCGCAGCGGACTATTATCCCGGTGTGACCGGAAGGATTTCCGGTGAGTACATCCCGGTCACAGGAATTCATCGCGAAGGCTCAACAAGCAGGACGCAGGATTTTATTTCCTCGGAAATTCGCGAGGGAGCGGCGTACACGTGGCGGGTCGTCGATAACGGCAAAGTAGGTGGCGCAGTTCTACGAGCTCGCTCGGCGAGGGAGATAAACGAACTGACCTGCCATAAGTTGGAAGCGAATATCCCCCGCGACCTCTCGCATATCGCGAACTATCTTAAGACGACCGAGGTTCGCGAAAGATCGCTCGCCACGGCCTCTGGGGCCGCGGAGGAAAGCGCACAAGTGGTGCAGCAAAATCTGGCCAACGGTCTGTCGTCGCCGCTCGAATATCGCACTACTCAAAACGCCTTTCTGGAGACCAGAAGCGGATTGCTGGATGCCATCTATCAGCACAATCTGGCAGTGGCGGAATGGGACCGCGCCACGGGGCGTTACTTTCAATTTTCAGACGACATCGCGCAAAACGTGCATTAGTTCCTGCAATTGAAATTGCCGGAATCAAAAAGGGTTCTCTGGGGTGCTGGGGCGGCGCTTGTAGTCGTGTTGGCAGCGGCCTACTATTTCTTTTTGCCGGTGGCGGAGGTGGCCAAAGTCCAGCGCGGGACCGCCATCGCTGCCGTGTATGGCACGGTTCGCATTGAACCTGCGTTTTCCCCGCATGTCCGCGCTCAAAATTCCGGATTCATCCAGTTGGCAGAGCCCTTCGCAGCCGGACGCGGGGCGATCGGAAAGAGCGTGGCGAAAGGTCAGATACTGGCAACGATCGCTGACGAAACAACTGCCCGGCAACTAAAGCAAGCGCGCGCGGATTTGGAGGCGGCCGTACAGCGCGCCGCACTCCCGCTTCCTTCTTCGGAGTTGCTCAAAGCCGCTGAAGATAACCTCCAGAGGCTGGAGAAAGTGGTCTCGTCAGGGAACGTGCCGGTGGTCGAATACGAGAAGGCGAAGAGCGAAGCGAACCGACTCCGGAGCACCGTGGCTACGGAGCGAATCGACCGCGATCGTAATCTCAATGCTCTCGAGGACACGTGCAAAAAGCTCGAGGCCCAGATGAAGAGCTCCGAGGTCCGTTCGCCAATCGATGGGCTTCTCACCAATATCCAGACGATCGATGGTGAATTGGTCAAAGAGGGCAATGATCTTTTCACCGTCGCTTCGCGCAAGAATTACGTCCGCGGCGAGGTGAACGAAGAAGACGTGGGCGAGGTAAAACCGGGAATGAAGGCGAGGCTGCAGTTATATCCTTATCGAACCAGGACTTTCACGGCACATGTTACGTCCATCCAGCCAGCAGCTGACCCAACGACCCAACGCTACACCATTGTGCTCGAGATGGAAAATCCGCCCGACAATTTGATGGCGGGAATGACCGGCGAAATGAACATCATCACCGGTACTCACGAGAATGTTCTGCTCGTGCCAACGCGCGCCCTCCTTGTCGATCAAGCGTTGATTGTGAAACGAGCCATTGTGCGTCCGCGCACGGTTAAGGTTGGTTTTCGGACGCTCGACTTCGCAGAGGCAATAACTGGCCTTACAGAAGGCGATCACGTTGTTCTTTCGGACCAGGATAAATTACGTTCCGGAGAAGCGGTCCGACAACGAATGGTCAGCATGCCGCGAGCGCCAAAGGAACCGTGACGCCGCCACTTTACATTGCCCTACGCTTTTTGACCCACCGCAAACGGGCATTGCTCCTGAGCCTGAGCGGCGTGGTTTTCGGCGTCGCCATTTTTATTTGCACTCAGGCGCAGACGCAGGGCTTCGCCCGGTATTTTATTGATTCAACCATCGGCAGCAACGGTGCGGTCGTTATCAAGTCTCGTTTCCGCCCGCGATACGAGCCCCTCATGGTTTCCTCCAAGAGTTCAAACGGAAAAGGGCCGCGACGCCTCTATTTTGAGGGAATTACCGACGCGAATGAAATCATGCGGGTGAGCAGGCAATTCTCCAACGTCGTTTCCTGTTCACCGGTTATGCGCGGGACCCTCAGCGCCCGGGCTGGATTTGAGGATGCGACCGTCGATCTTTACGGGATCGATCCCGCTCTCCATGCGCAAACAACCGATCTTCTCCATCAATTGATTGAGGGCGAGTTCGATGATTTCCGAAATAATACGAGCGCAGTCATCGTCGGTTCTCGGTTGGCTGAGATACTTCAGATCGGAGTCGGCGACACGGTGCAATTGCTTTCGCCCAATGGCGAGTACTGGCGGTTGACCGTAGCGGCGATCGCGCGCGCCGGCGTTGGTTCGATTGACTCAACGCGAATTTATTCGCATTCGCGGGTCGCACAGACCCTGCTACAAAGACCATTTGGCGCATCGATGATTATTTACAAGCTGCGTGATCCCGACCGCGCACCAGCCCTGGCCAGTCATTTCGAAAAGCTCTTTCAGCATGATGCATCCAGCTGGCAGGAGCGTGAACAAAGCACGCTCCAACTTTTTCTGACGTTAAGAATGTCCGTTGCCATTACCGTCTCTCTGATCATCCTGCTCGCCGGGTTCGGCATTTTTAATGTCCTGACCATGTCTGTCCTCGCGAAGATAAAAGAGATCGCAATCTTGCGGTCAATGGGTTACCGGCGGATCGACATCAGCGCGATTTTTTTGTGGCAGGGTGCGCTGATCGCCGTCGCCGGGTCCGTGGTCGGCTGTTTGCTTGGCGGGTTAATGACCTGGGGGGTGTCGCACATTCCCATCCGGATCCGCGGCTTGCTTTACGCCGATCATTTTCTGGTGACATGGGCATGGCGGCACTATTTCTGGGCGACGTTGCTCGCGATCATTGCTGTATTCATCGCGAGTTATGTCCCGGCCCGGCGGGCGGCGGAGCTGCCGCCGGTGGTCACCCTGCGTGGGTCGAGCGTATGAATACGGGAGTCTGTCTCAGTTGCGAAGCGATCGAGCGTTATTTGGGCGAAGAAGAGGAGCGCGTCCACGCGCTGCGTGGCGTCTCGCTCGATCTCGAGTCGGGCAGCATCCACGCTGTTGTCGGCCCTTCGGGCTGCGGCAAGAGCACGTTGCTCTATATTCTCGGTCTACTCGATCCTCCCGATGCGGGTCGAGTGTCGATCGAATCGGAGCCAATGTTGCATCTGAGCGATGACGAGCTCGCACATAAACGCAGCGAGTTCATCGGATTCATATTTCAGTTCCATTTCTTAATGGAAGACTTCAGCGCGCAGGAGAATGTGATGATCCCAATGCGCAAACTCGGGCGGCTTTCCGATACCGAGATGCGCGAACGCGCTGCTGGCTTGCTTCAGGCGGTCGGGTTGGGCGACAAACTGCGACGACCCAGCCGCCACCTTTCGGGAGGCGAACAGCAACGAGTGGCCATCGCGCGCGCGCTGGCCAATGATCCGCGAGTAATTTTAGCAGACGAACCGACTGGCAATCTCGATACGGCCAATTCAGAACGCGCCTTTGAGCTGCTTCAAAATATCGTGCAGCAAGGCGAGAAAGCGTTGCTCCTGGCCACCCATAATCCGGCCATTGCCGAATCCTGTGATTGGATCCACGAGATGAAAGATGGCCGCATTATCGCCAGCCACCCACGCGGCACGCGAAGTTCGATTTCTTAAATAACGTTAACTCGACTATCGCAAGGCCAAGCCCTTGTCACGAGGTGACTGACGCAGCTTTAGTCTGGCCGCCGCCGATAGTTGGCAGCGCGCAGGTCCGCCGTTAACCTCGCGGACGATGGACAACATCCTGCCAATTCTGGTCGCGGATGCACCCGAGGCTTTGATCGAACTGTGCGGCGTCAACTTGCTGGAACGTTTACTCCGCATTTTGCAACGACTTGGATTTCGCCGCGCGATTGTTTTTTCCACAACACCGAAAATCGTTGGGACTGAGTTAGCGAAGCGTTCGTGGGCACGCGAACAAATAACTGTCCATCTTGCCTCGGGCGCAATTGGACCCCTTACTCCCCAACTCGTTTTAGAACAAAGCCCGTCCGAGTGTTTCTTGATAGTACCGGCAAACATTTATTGTGACGCACGTTTGCTTGCCGCTCTGTGCACAAGAGATTCATCCGCAGCGCTTGTCGATTCGAATCCGCCGGAATTCGCACGGTCTTTGATCCGAAATCCGTGTGGCCTTGCATTGGTCACAAGGGAATTTCTCATTGCGCTTTCGCCCGCTGCACCGTTTTTCGAAGAACTCAAAGACAAGATCGACACCCGGAAAATAGACCTCGTCGACGCAGCGGCGGAGGATGATTACATCGTGACCATGCGTCGGCGCGTGCGGCCGTTGTGTTTTCCGGCGCCACTCGCGCAGAACCGCCACTTGGCTGAGCGAATCATTCTCGATTCCGCCCAAAAGGGAACGCTCGATTTACCGGCTTACATTCACGCACCGATCGAAACCGCAATCATCTCACTTCTTTGCAAAACGCGAATCACTCCGAATCAAATTACGATTGCCGGTTTCATCATAGGATGCAGCGCGACCGCGGCGTTCGCGCTTGGCCGTATCGGGCTCGGAATCCTCGCTGCTCTCATATTTGGTCTCGTCGACGGACTGGACGGAAAGCAGTCGCGCGTCAAAATCGAGATGACCAAGCGCGGAAAGTGGGAACATCACCTCGATTATTTGATCGAGAATTCGTGGTGGGCGGCTATCGCGTTTGATTTGTGGCGAAGCGGCCAATTTCCGAACGTGTTCTATTTTTTGGCTCTGCTCATCGGGTCGCACTTATTGGATGAATTCGCGAAACGCCGGGCGAAGATGGCGAAAGGCCGATTGCTGGATGACGTTACGCCGTTCGACCGTGCTTTTAGGCTAATCGCGGCTCGAAGAAACGTTTACGCTTGGATACTGGCGTTCGGCTTTTTCTTAGACGTTTTTCCGCAAAGTTACGCCGTCATCTGCGGATGGGCCGCTTTTAGTGCCGCCGTTCACCTCGTGCGTTCCATCTGGATTTGTGATCGCGCTGCGCGTCGCTTTGTCGGCATCCGAAGTTAAGGAACGACGAAACACCGATGGAATGCGCTTGGCGCGGGCAACGATTTCCTTGCCGAGAACCTGAACGGGCTTTCCTACGAGGAGCGAAGCACTCACTGCGCAATAAACACCGCAACCTTCCTGACACGATTTCTTGCGGTAGTTTGCGTAGAGATCATCCAAAGTGACGTCCATGATGTGCTTGTCCGTATGCACCATGCTGCAGATCCAGAATTTTCCTTGCGCAGAGACAAAGAATAATTTGTAGCCGGCCACACACGTCCAATCGACGTGCTCTCCGCGGAGGAGACTGCGCTGGTAATTAAGGATGGCCTCGCTGGTGTGAATCTTTTCCCCATGTCGTTTTCGTTCGATCATCGAATCGATAAAGCGTTCCAGTTCTTCACGCGGTCCACGATCGACGCGAAACCGATGCAGTGGGTCCGCATGCACGAGGCGAACTTCCGTCGGAATTCCGCGCGACAACCCGGTCTCGAGCACGGCCCGCGATTCGGGCAAGGTATCCGCACAAATCACGCCAGTGATATGCAGACTGATTTTTGAGTGACGAAAGTAATCAAGCTTCGGCAAAATCGTCTTGAACGATTTTTTTGTAATTGGACTCGGTGTCATCCGGTCAACGCTGATCTGCATCACCTGTAAGCCGGCATCTTCCAGTTGTGCGACGAGTTTGCGCGTGAGGAGAAAACCATTGGTGGTCAGGCTGGTGGCAAAACCGAGTTCGCGGCAGTAGCGAACAAGTTCGACAATATTTGGATGCACGAGCGGCTCGCCGCCGACCAGAGCGATGCGCATGGTGCCAAGTTCCCGAATTTTCCGAATCCATTTTTGCAAATCGTCGAGGCTGGGATGCGGCCGGCTGTTGTCGTACTCGGTGCAATAGGCACAATCGAGATTGCAACGATCCGTGACGTAAAGACTGCATTGGAGGGGTTTTCGGTCGAGGAGACGCTTACCCGATTCCAAAATGTTATAGCCGGAAAATTCGCGGCCAATGTTGTCGAGGAGCTTCATGCGGTTTGGGCGGGACAGACTCTCAGTGTAGGACAATCTCCTATCGACGCAAAAATGACTGCGCCAATACACTCCCTTGACCGGACACGTCTTGTCGATTTCAGTCAACTCCTTTCATCGAGGGTATTCCGCCGAAACGTAAGTCACGGCGCTCCTTCTCATGCCATCTAACCTTGAAGTTGCCCAAGCCAGTGACCGGCTTCGCGATGAATCAGTGAGCCCGACGGAAGTTGCACTCGACGTTGCGCCACCGGTAGTAGACGCACCGGCGCGCGTAGACGAAACCGGAGTGGAGCTAAAACGCGGCGCCTTCTTGAACACCGTCGCGATGTTGGCGTCGAATTTCCGCGGCATATTCACGTTTCTCGTGGCCCGGATGCTTGGACCAGCAGCGCTCGGCATATTCTCGGTTGCCTGGTCAACAACTGACATCATCAGCAAGATCGGTGTTCTTGGCCTTGACAATGCGATCACCACATTCATCGCGCGCTCGGAAGCAGTGGGCAACCGCGCGCGGAGTCGGGCGCTTTTTCGAGTCGCCGTAGTCTTGGGGGTTGCGCAGTCCGTTGTCACTGCTGCGATTGTGATACTAGCGCTCCGGTTTTTTAACAACCGCCTTCACGTGCAGCCGCAGATGGTTTCTGCGCTTGCACTCGTTCTCTGCGCGATGCCCGGTCTGGCACTGTATCGCATCAGTACCGCCGTTTCGCGCGGGATGAAGGTGATGCAGCACGACATCTACTCGCGCGGGATGACCGAGCCGATCGCAACGACACTCGCGTTTCTGCTCGCAGTCGCCGTTGGGTTCAAGGAGTCCTCACCGGAGGTAGCTGCGATCGTTGGGACGGCAGCCTCGGGACTCATCGCACTTGCGCTCGCCTCAACATTGTTTCGCCATATGCCGGCACACACGGAAGTTGTCTCCCCTGTCGGCGAGGCACGGTCTTTGCTCAGATATGCGGCGCCCATTAGCATTTATCAGCTCATTAACGCGTTCATCGCACGACTGGATCTCATTCTCCTCGGCTACTTCGTTGGACGCGTGCCCGGGGTGACACTTGCGACCGTCGGTGTTTACGGCGCAGCCTTGGGTACGGCGAACGGCTTGCGAAAGGTTAACCAGGCTTTCAACCCCATTTTCGCACCGGTTGTGGCCGGCATGACTGCGACCGGCGACCACGAACACGCCGCGGCGACTTACGCTCGGCTTGCTGAATGGATGCTCTGGATCTTGCTGCCACTGGTAGCCGTGATGGCGCTTGCCGGAGGGACGATACTACTGATTTACGGGTCTGCGTTCCAGCAGGGCAGTGTCTGGCTGGGCATCCTTGCCCTCGCCAGTGCCATTAACGCGTTCGTCGCCTTGGGAGAAACGGTGATCATGGTGCAAAGGCCGCGTTTGAATCTGCTTCATTCTTCGATCACGTGTGCGGTTGCGGCGGGCGGCTTGCTCTGGCTCATTCCGCGCTTTGGCGCGATGGGCGCGGCGTTGGGAATTCTTTTGCCTTATATCGTCCAAGGCATTCTACGCTACGCAACGCTGCGCTGGGTGTTTGGCTGGAAAGATTCGTGGAGCGACATTCGCCGACCGCTGATTGCCGCAGGGATCGCGCTTGTTCCCGCGTTCGTCTGCCGCGCGTTACTGGGCGGAATTGTCGGACAAATCACCAGCGCCGCAGCTTTCCTGGTAGTTTTCGGTGTTCAATGGTTACGGCACCATATCCACCGCAAGGACCGGCGCCCTTAGTGCGAAGCGAAGACGTCCCAAGTCTCCCCGAAGAATGCGATCGTTTCGTTGTTGTTGTATTGACGCCCCTCGGGAACATCGTGCAGCGATAAGGTCCGCCGCTGCCGAAACACGCTCCGCATCATGGCCGATGCTGGCACAACGTATCTCTTCACATCGCGACGATTGAGACATCCGCTGATCCAAATATCGTCCATGTAAAATGCTCCCCGCGGCGCTGCGGAATAATCCCAGAGCGATTCGTCGAAAAACCTCGGTTGGATCAAGTAACTTCCGCACCCCGTAATTACCGCTGCGGGTTGCGGCTCGCGAAGCTCGCTTGCGCGAATCATTTTGGCGTCACGCCAATCCAGATTTTGCGGCATTGCGGCCCCACGAAAACAAAGTGCCGCCTCAGGCAATTGCTCGCTGTAATGGAGATAAGTTTCGAGCGCATCTCGCGGATAAACGCGATCATCGTCTACCACCATTATTAATGTATTTCCCCGGCCAGCCTCTAACTCCTCCTGAACCAGAGGGATAAACTTCGTCGCCGGCCCCCAATCCCTGCTACAGCGTAAAACACGCAGGCGCGGCCAACGCGAAATATACTTCGGGACCGTATAAGGCCGCTGTTCCCGAATCGAAAATTCTGGAACCGCCAGCACGATCTCATCCGGTGGTCGCGTCTGCTTTAGAAGAGAGCGAATCGTCGGTCCCAGCTTGCCGATCCGCTCTGGCACGGTCGAAAGTGAAGCAATGACACGGTGACGATCTGATTTCCTGTTGCGTGCCAAAGTTTCACGGATGAAACGGACCTGTCGTCGATGTTTTCTAGCGGTGGGGAGCACACGCTTAAGACCCAGCACACTCAAGATGGCCAGAACAGCCGAAATCAGCATCCGCATTGCGACGAGATCGACCTCCTTAGGTCGGGCGACTCTTTAATACGACTCGCACAATAATGAGATTGCTACGCAGGAACCCTTGCATCCGGTCGATAGTTAAAATAGGAATCATGCGGTAGCAACACGCAATGCGTCGTGCGACGCAAAACCATTTTCCAAATCGTGAGAAAAATTTTTCTTACCGGCGCCAGCTCGGGCATTGGTCTGGCCATTGCGAAGTTACTCGTCGCTCAAGGTCACGAAGTTTGGGCCACGTCACGCAATCTGGAACGAATTCCCAAGATGGCGCAATTGCATCCTGCGCGCCTCGACCTGGCTGATCCGCGTTCCGTTGAAGAGGCATTCGACGCCGCGCTCGCGGAAGCCGGTTATTTCGACGTCTTGATCAACAACGCCGGCAGCGGACATTTTGGTCCTGCCGGAAATCTTTCCGAAAAGGAAATCGCGAGCCAATTTCAAATTCTCTTTTTCGGGCACGTGCAGTTAATGCAGGTGGCATTACGCGCGATGCAAGAACGAGGAGAAGGTTTGATCATCAACGTCACATCGCTAGCTGGCCGTCTTCCAGTTCCGTTCATGGCCGCTTACAACGCCGCGAAGGCAGCCATGGCATCATTCACCATGTCGATTCAACTGGAGCTGCCAGATTCGCGAGTGCGCATTGTCGATCTCCAACCCGGCGATATTTGCACGGACTTCAACGATGCCGTGACGAAAAGCGAGCAGCGCGGGTCGCGATATGAGGCAACGATCGCCAAAACTTGGGATACAGTCGAACGCAACATGAAGAAAGCGCCGAAGCCCGATCTGGTTGCGCGACGTGTCTGCGAACTTATGGATCGGACGAATCCGCCGCCGCGCACGACCGTCGGCGACGGATTTCAAACAAAAATTGCGCCGTTGATTTTTAGATTTCTTCCCCAGCGCGTCAGAATCTGGGGTCTCAAGAAATATTACGGCATATGACTGCTATCTCCGAAGCAGTGATCTTAATGGCAGGGTCGGGTTCGCGTCTACGCGGCTCCGACGGAACTTTTTTGAAGCCGCTTGTCCGGGTGCTTGGTCGCCCGTTGATTTGTTACACGATAGATGCCCTCGTTCACGCCGGAATCACAAAGGTCAATTTTGTCGTCGGCTACGAAAGCGCCCGCATGGTGGCGAAGGTCAAGCCGTTGATTCCATCCGGGCTTGACCTCTGTTTCATCGAAAACTCCAAATGGCAAAAACAAAATGGCATCTCACTTCTCGCAGCCGCTAATCACATGACGTCACCGTTTCTTTTGACGATGAGCGACCATTTGTTTGATCAATCAATTATCGAGTTTCTGCTTCGCAACGCCGTCTTCGACCAACTGAATCTCGCGGTCGACCGAAAGCTGGATTCAATTTTCGATGTCGATGATGCGATGAAAGTTCAAACGCATAACCACCAGATCGTCGCAATCGGAAAACATCTACGGGACTATGACGCGATCGATGCTGGAATGTTCGTTTGTCCCGTCAAAATCTTCGGTTACCTCGAGCGAGCAAAGGAGAATGGTGACTGCAGTCTTGCCGACGGAGTCCGCCTAATGGCCGAAGATAACCAAGTTCGCGGCGTTGATATTGGCGACGCCTGGTGGCAGGACGTCGACACACCCGAAATGCTGGCGTGCGCCGAGACGCAATTACGATCGCGGGTCGCGCGCCACGACATCGCGGTGGCCAGTGCCGGATCTGATAGCAGCAATCGCGCTGAGAATTAAGCTCGCTCCGGCAACAATCATCCAAAGATGAAGGATCCACTCCGCCATGCCGAGTAACGCAAGGACGAGAAAAACGAAGATAGCCATATCGCGTTTGGTCAGCTGAAAGAGCCACCACACAAATCGTTCGCCGAGATTGAGCAAACCGGAATGCCCTATCATTCCGCGGTGTCTCGCGTAAAAGGATCCGTGCAACGCGGACGAGACCACCGACATTTCGCTCTTGCCAGCCCGTAGGAGCAATTCGTTAGCGGTAATCAGGACAGCACAGATAATTCCTTCACTCAAACGATGAAGCCCCAA
>QHOQ01000073.1:0-4093 GCA_003219355.1 Verrucomicrobiota bacterium | reverse complement strand
TTATACGGCGCGAAATCGGCCGATTCAAAAATCGCGAAACGAAACCGTCCTGAGGCTTGCTCATTACGTCAGTGTTCTTTTGAAAATTCGATATGTCTTGTAGCGCTCCGCACCCAACGCTTCGAGGAAACGGTTAATCATGAAATTATCTTCAAGGGTAAGACTGAGCTCTCCCCTGAACCCGCGTTTGATCATTGCGTCTTCGATAATCCGCAGCACAAGCATTTCGGCAATGCCGTTACGGCGATATTTTTCGATCACGCCAAGCGCAATCAGCCGAGCGGTTCGCGTACGGCTCTTGTGATAGAGAAGCTTTACAAGGCCGATTGGCAATCCGAGAGTCGTAAGCCGGCCATTGATGTGGCGGAGGGCGACATTGATGTCCGGCACACATAGGATGAAGCCAGCCGGCTCGTCGCCGACTTCGGCAATGAGCGTGAACTCCGGAATAACGAGCTGCTTGAGCTCGTGCGTCATGAACTCGATTTCCGCCTCCGTGAACGGCACAAAACCCCCCCAGTTCTTTCCCCAGGCCTGATTGAAAATCTGGCGGAGCAGCCTGCTTTCTTCGCGAATATTCTTGAGATTACCGGCGCGGATAGTGGCCGGCCAGCGCTTCCGGAAACGTTCGGCCAGTGGTCGCAAACGCGCCGCGGCTTTTGCCGGATCGGCAAACCACCAGGCGTACCAGTCTTTGATCTTTGTAAAACCGCAGTTCTCGATCAGCTCCCGGTAATACGACGGATTATGCGCGGTCAAAATCGTGGGTGGAAATTGGAATCCATCGATCAAGAGACCGCAGACGTAGTTAGTTGAATAATCGATCGGCCCCATCATCTCGGTGCGTCCTTTCTTGCGGAGCCAACTGGCCGCAGCCTCAAAGAGCGCGGCCGCGACGTTGCGATCATCAATGCACTCGAAAAGGCCAAAACAGCCAACATTCGATCGATGCAGAGAATTATAGTTCGGATCATCGCTCGCCATAATGCGGCCAACGATTTCGCCGTTCTGTCGGGCGAGAAATAATGCAGCGTCGCCGTGCTTGTAAAACGGATGCCGATCGCGATTGAGGAATGCCTTGCGTTCGATGATTAACGGAGGCACCCACGCCGGATCGTTTTTGTAAATTCGCCACTGAATTTCGATGAAAGCATCGCGGTCTCGGCGCGAACTGGCTTCTGAAACTTCGATCTCAGACACAAGTGCAGACGGAAATCTAGGCCGAATCTCGACGCGTCGTCACGAGATCGAGCAGCAATTTGGACATATTTTCCTGCCGAACGATCAGGTAAACGAACAGCAGATTGAGCGGGATGAGCTCAAACCAGAAGTACCAAACGGGCTGCCCAATAAACAAGAGGGCAAACAAGACCAGCATCCGCGTGTTGGTCATCAGCAGCCTCCACCACCTCAGCATTGGGCTGACCAAACTTCGATAACGCGTCCTGAACCAACTCGGGATCTCGCCGCGGAACAATCCAGCGGCTGTGTCGCGCAAATTCTTTAGATTGGGCGAGAGCACTTCCTGTTGACGAGTGAAATTCAGGTACAGGGCGAGCAAAAATTTATGCCACGGGTCATGAGGCCATCTTAGCTCTCGAAAATTCGATCGCAGGACAGAAGAGGAATCCAATTCCATTGGCGATCGGTTCGTCGCAAAATAAAGATACGCGGTGCGGTAATAGTCCGCTGCAGCTCCTTGCAGTGCGTGACTGATCCCGGCCGCCAGCGCGAGAAGACATACGGCAGGCGAAGAGCCTTCAACCAAATAACGGAGAGTCAAATGGACGTAAATACTCACGGATACGAGATGGTCGGCGACGCTGTCAATAATGCGGCCCTCCCGGCTCTCCTGGTGAGTCAAGCGCGCAAGCTGGCCGTCTGCATTGTCGAGCGCATTGGCGCAAACAAGCAACACCATGCCGAGCACAGAGCACATTCGTTCGTAGATCACGATAATAGAAAAGATGTCCAGCGATAATCCCGAAGAGACCGGCCAGCAAAGTCACGCCCGCAGGCTTCATTTCAACCCTTGCGAAAAACTGCGCGAGGCGAAATCCGACTGGTCGGTAAAGGTAGAGATCGAGAACTCCTTCGACTTCGCGCGCCTTATAAGTGGCTTCGACGGCAGAAACCGGCGACTCGATCTGTTGGGGCATTAACTCAGACGAAACCAAACTCAAGCGTGCTGAAGCGCCGCTGGAACAAGTGTATCCGCGAGAATGTTGAGCGCTTCGTCCAAATCCGCGCGGGTATGCTTGGCGGTTACGCAAGCCCGGAAGCAAATTCGGTCTTGCGGTACGGCCGGATAGTCCACAGGCGCCACCCAGAGGCCGCGCCGCCGCAGTTCGTGACCGAGCTGATACATCCGCTCTCGATCACCGATAACAATCGGCATCACGTAGGTTGTCGATGCTCCGGCATCAAGCCCCAGAGCGCGAAGTTGCGCGTGGAAGTAATCGGCGTTTTCCCAAAGTTGCACGCGCAGCTCTGGCTGGCTCGTGCCGAGCTCGAGCGCTTTGAGAATTGCCGCGATCACAACCGGCGGCAGTGCACACGAGTAAACGTAGGGATGCGCGTAAAAACGCAGATATTGCAGTGTCTCTTTCGAACCGGCGACGAATCCTCCCAAGGCGCCGAAAGCCTTGGAGAACGTGCCATAAACGAGCGGAATGCGCTCTTCCACGCCAAACTTCTCAGCCGCGCCGCGACCATGTTCCCCACAAGCCAGCATGGAGTGAGCTTCATCGACAAAAACGCTCGCGCCGTGGGATTCGGCTACATCAATCAATTCCTTCAGGTTTCCGAAATCGCCGTCCATGGAATAAATGCCTTCCACTATGACAAGTTGACGCCGGCCCTTTTGGCGAGTGAGCGCTGTGTCGAGCGAGACTGGATCATTGTGCTCAAATTTCTCAGTGCGGCAGCGGGAGAGCACCGCTCCGTCTCGAAGACTGAGGTGTGAACGATTATCAAGAATCGCAACGTCGGTTTTACGGAGCAGCCCGGAAATCGTGCCAAGCGCCCCGCCAAACCCGCTGTTAAAAAGCATCGCGTCCTCGCGACCGAGAAATTTCGCGACGCGACGCTCAAGTTCCCGATGCAGATCAGTCATTCCGGAGAGCATCGGCGAACCGCATGCGCCCAGCCCGTGTGTCCGGAGCGCTTCATGCGCGGCCGCAATCACCTCCGGATGATTGGCCAACCCAAGATAATTATAGGAACAAAGATTAATTACGGGCCGGGGTTTGCCTCCGTAAGTGATCGTTGTCCGCGCGTCTGCCGTAGCGAGAAGCTCCGGTTCATACAACTCGACTGCCCAGGCACCGACACGAATCCAATTTGTAAAGCTCGCTGGAGCTTGCAGCGGGTCGTTGCTTTCGCCCGCAAGAAAATTGCTCAGACTAAGTTTTGCCGGGTCTTCGTTCATCAAACCTTACGAAGTTCTTGGCGGCATTCGCCCGCCATGAAGTTCCGTGTCGGGGCAGCTATTCTACCAATTTTCGGATTGCGAACAAGGTTTTAGTGAGATCGGCCGCCCGGCTCCGGGTCGCATCAATTTCGCAAATTGCGCTCTACTTGCGCGTTGTCCGAAAAACGTAGTCCCAAAGCGGCGAGCTGATCCCGTATCCGACATGATCATCCTTGTAATGATGGCGGAGATGGTACTGCTTCAGCCAGAGCCACAGGCCTCGCTTCATGGAGAAGTGGTGCGTGGCATAATGGAGCATGTCGTAGCAGACGTAGCCAAAGACCAGACCGGCGAACACACCCGGCGCCAGCCGTCCGAAAATTAAGAGGAACAGACCGTAAAACAGAATCGCGAGCGGGATGCTTATGCTTGGCGGCATGACGAGCCGTCGCGCATCATTCGGATAATCGTGATGAATACCGTGGATAATGTAGTGCAATCGTTTTCCAAAACTGCTCCTTGGTTCATAATGGAATATGTACCGATGGATGAGGTATTCGACCAGCGTCCAGAGCAGAACCCCGAGCAAAAAGAGTCCTGCGACAGCCAGGATCGACAATTTTCGCTGCCACAAGGATAGATAAAACATGTAACCGACGACCGGCATGTACAGAACAAGCG
>QHOQ01000072.1:18012-18594 GCA_003219355.1 Verrucomicrobiota bacterium | reverse complement strand
ATTTCGCGGATACGCAATCCCGCGCGTTGCGCGAGATAAAGCAACTCGACGTCGAAGGCAAAGCCATCGATGCGAGCGGCTTCTAGAATTGGACGGCAGACATCGAGACGGAACGCCTTGAAACCACATTGCGTATCCCAAAACGGTAGACCGATGGCGAGGCGAACGAACAGATTAAAAATGCGGCCGGCCTGCTCGCGCCTCCAAGGTTGATGCTGGCCAATCAATCCTCGATCCAGCGCACGCGAGCCAAACGCGATGTCGACCTCGCCGCCGGCAATCGGCCCGATAATCTTGAGCGTCTCCGTCAGAGGCGTCGAGAGATCGGCGTCTGAAAACAACCCAATCGGTTTTTGCGCAGCGAGCAATCCGGACCGAACGGCAGCACCCTTGCCGCGATTGGGAAAATTCTCGAGCAAACGCGTTTCAGTCTTTGCCGTTTCTAACACTTTCCGTGCGATTAATGACGTTGCGTCCGTTGATCCATCGTTGACGACAATCAATTCGCTCTCGGGGCTGACGTCGCGAAGATAATCCAACGTCAGACGCAACGTTTCACCGATACGCGAGGCCTCATTGAAG
>QHOQ01000072.1:0-17980 GCA_003219355.1 Verrucomicrobiota bacterium | reverse complement strand
GTAGAGAGGCTCGCCGCGGCAAATGCCTTCCGACTAGAACGAAGGCTACCTGTAAATCTCTACCACGAATTTTCCGTTTGGATCGGCGTATCCTCGGTACATTCCGGAAGTATTAAACGGCAAGGCAATGTTGCCGTGGCGGTCGATCGCGATCAACCCGCCAGTGCCACCGAGCTTGGCCACTTTATCCAGAACGGCATCCGCAGCCTCCTTGAGCGACATTCCGCGATATTCCATCAGGGCCGAAATATCGTGTCCTACGGTTGCGCGAATAAAATATTCTCCGTCACCCGTAGCGGAGACAGCACATGTCGCGTTGTTCGCGTAGGTACCTCCGCCAATGACCGGTGAATCGCCCACCCGGCCGGTGCGCTTATTCGTCGTTCCACCGGTCGAAGTAGCTGCAGCGAGGTTGCCATCTCTATCGAGCGCAACCGCTCCGACGGTGCCATGTCGATCTTGACCGGAGATGATAAATTTTTTTTCCGGTCCGCCGCTTTTCTCTGTCGCTTTCATTTTTTCCAAAGCATCCCAACGTTCCTTGGTATAAAAATATTTTTGCTCGACAAAATCCGCCCCGTTTTCCCTCGCAAACGTTTCGGCACCTTCGCCGACCATCATCACGTGTCCTGATTTCTCCATGACTAACCGGGCCAGGCTCACCGGATTTTTGATGTGCTCCAAACACCCAACCGCACCGGCTCTGAGTGTTTTTCCATCCATAACAGCGGCATCGAGTTCATTTGTTCCAATATTTGTAAAGACGGAACCACGCCCTGCGTTGAACCTTGGATCGTCCTCGAACACGCGGACGGCCGCCTCCGCAGCGTCAAGGCTGGAGCCGCCGCGCTTAAGAATTTCGTAACCGGCTGAGAGCGCGCGCTCGACTCCCGCACGATATTCGCGCTCGCGTTCCGGCGTCATTTTGCTGCGCTCGATGGTTCCAGCACCACCGTGCACCACGAGTCCGATTTTGCTTTGTTGCATATTTGGCCGGTCGCCTGGTCGCCGTTGGCTAACGGACCTCACTGGACCTGCTTGCTCCGGAGCGAACGCCAACGCCCCGGCACTAAATAGTACGGTGGCTAAGAAGCAATTGGCTGTGCCAAACAATTTCATTCGCGCCGGATCAATTTGCTCGACGGATGTCGACTTTAGCGACCGGAAGGCTGTCCCGTTCGCGGCGTTGATGGGGATGTATCGCCCCCGAGAATGATCGGTAGCCCTTCCTTGCCAGCACCGATAATTACGATTTTCGTATTTCCGCTGAGAGCGAGTTCTTTCGTCGCCTCAATCCCCTTCCATTTCAGTAAGTTCTCGTTGATGCCTTCGGTTACAATCTTTTGAAAGCTGGAAATACCTTCCGCTTCAATTTTCTTGCGCTCGGCTTCCTGCTTTTCCTTTAGCAAGACAAACTGCATGCGCGAGGCTTCCTGTTCCGCGCTTAGCTTTTCCTGGATCGCCTGCTGTAAACGAGCCGGCAGCGCAACGTCGCGGAGCAGCATTCGCTCAACCGCAACGCCGCGCGGCTCAACTGCATCGAGAATATGGCGGTTAATCTCCGAGCTCATTTTTTCGCGCTCGGGCGAATAAAGCGCCTTTGCCTCATAGGAACTTGTGACTTCGCGCACCGCGCTGCGCACGTTTGGGTCGACCAGCACGTTCTCATAATCGACGCCGACAGTGCGATAAACGTCTGCCGCTTTCGTCGGATTGAGATGAAAAAGAATACTCACATCCAAATGCACGATGAGTCCTTCGCTCGATGGGGTATCCATCGTTTCCTTGACTTCCCGAGTTTGAACTGACATGCGGTGCACGCTTGCCAACGGATTAACAAAATGGAGACCGGAAGGCAGCGCTTCACTACGGACATTACCAAACAAATCGACAATTCCCACGTGTCCGGCGCGAACGACACGCGCGGAACGCAGCACCAGAAAAAAGAGAAGAACGACGAGAACGATGAACGCGTATGCTCTTGGCCTCACAGAAATGAGTCTAAACGGTTCGCGCCGACGATGTCGAAAGGTTTCATTTGGACGTTATGGGTCGAACCGTTGGATTGTTAAGTGGGTCGTTCTGAATGGGCCTGGCGCGTGAATGCTTCAACTTTCTTCTTTTCCCAATCATTAACTGGGGCAACTTCCCGTGGACATGGCCGGCATCCAACGAAACGCTGCGCAAACTGAAACGCTTCCGACGAGTCCGATTGTGGTCGTACAAGATATCGGCGAGATGGGTCGCGATTTCTTCCGCGAAGTCGGCAGCATATTCTGGTTCATTGCGCACACTTTCGAAGAAACAATCGAGCGCCTTCGCCACGGGCGCGTGCCGTTTCGGGCGGCCAGTTTTTTTCGGCACACGGAGCGCGCAGGTGTTGACTCGGTCCCGCTGGTCGGACTTGTTTCGTTTTTTCTCGGCCTAACAATGGCGTTGTTGACGGGTTACCAGCTCCAGCGATTCGGAACCGAACGTCTCATCCCCGGTTTGGTGGCGATCGGTTTTACGCGGGAACTTGGCCCGCTTCTCACCGGGATTATGCTGGCGGCGCGGATCGGCGCGGCGTTTACGGCAGAATTGGGCACGATGCAGGTCTCCGAAGAGGTCGAGGCGATTGAGGCCATGGGAATCGGGCCGCTCCGGTTTCTTGTCGCGCCGAGGATGCTGGCACTGTTTTTCCTAATGCCTTGTCTCTCCACCGTCTCCAACATCTCAGCGATTTTTGCAAGCAGCCTGATTTCTCGTGCTTATTTTAGTATCGCCTTTCCCTATTTTCTCGATCTCGTAAAGGACGCCTTACTCATTCGCGACATCATCACCGGCGTGCTCAAAAGCTTGATGTTCGGCCTGCTCATCAGCGCGATCGCATGCTACCGGGGATTGACCGTGAAAGGTGGCGCCGCTGGGGTCGGTACCGCCACAACTTCGAGTGTTGTCACCGCGATCACCGTTGTGATCGGTGTCGACACGCTCTACAACATTGTTTACACAACGTTTTTTCCCACGTGAACGCAGCGAACTCCCATATCGTCGAGCTGCGCGACGTGCACATGCAGTTCGAGGAGAAAAACGTGCTCGATGGGCTTTCGCTTAAGGTTCAGCCGAAGGATCGCCTTGTCATTATGGGTCAAACCGGCAGCGGCAAAAGCACGATTCTGCGTCTCATCCTCGGAACTCTCCGCCCGGACTCTGGTTCCATCTTTTTTAAACAGTTTGAAATTACGCGGCTGCGTCGCCGGAAATTGCAGCAAGTGCGTCAACACATTGGCATGGTCTATCAATACTCCGCGCTGCTCAGCTCGCGCAATGTTCGTGACAATGTCGCCCTTCCGCTGGAAGAGATTACCGATAAATCGCGCAAAGAAATCGACGAGATTGTCGATCAAAACCTCGAGCTCGTCGGGATGCAGGACGCGAAGGATCTGCTGCCTTCGGAGTTAAGCGGCGGTATGAGAAAACGCGTCAGCCTGGCGCGTGCGCTCGTCCTCGAGCCGGAACTGGTCCTGCTCGATGAGCCCTCGGCTGGTCTCGATCCGGTCATTGCTTCAGTGATTGACGAATTAATCATCAGTTTAAGTGAAAAATCAAAGGTAACGTCGATTACGGTAACGCACGAAATGGGCAGCGCGTTTCACATCGGAACGCGAATGGCGATGCTGTATCAAGGGAAAATTATTGAAGCTGCCGAACCCGAACAATTCAAAAAATCGAAAAATCCCGTGGTCGCTCAGTTCTTGAGCGGAAGCACAGAAGGCCCCATTCTGAAAGACAGCCGAGATGCAATTGCAAAGAAATGAAATAATGACCGGTCTCCTGGTGATCGGCACAGTCGCCGTGTTGGCCTTTGTTCTCGTCCTGCTGGGTGCTCCCGGGCTTTTCCGGCCGCTTGTGACCTACACAATCTATTTCGATAATGCTGCCGGGATCAAAATAGGCGCGCCCGTTATGTTGGCAGGCCGAAAAATTGGCCAGGTGCAGAAATTATATTCGCCAGTTTCCCGCGAAGAAGACGAGCGCGCCCAAAAGGCGGACGCTGAATTGCACCCGCCTGAGGCAGGCGCGACACCAACGCCGACGCCTCCGGAGGGCAACCCAAACAAACTGAAATATGAAGTGCGAATCGAAGTGCAGGTGGATAAGAATGCAATGGTTTATCGCGATGCGCACGCGCGGCTGATGCAACTAGGACTGCTCGGTGACATGGCGATCGACATGACACAGGGGACCCAAAGCTCGGGCCGCGCGAAAGATGGTGAAATGTTCCCGGGCGAACGGGTCCCAGATTTTGGTGAAGCTGCGGCCAAGATGCTCGAAGTGATCAAGCCGGTGGCCACCGAAGCTACTTCCACTATGAAGGAACTCCAGACTACGGCGCAAAATCTTAGCCGTATCACCGATGAAAATTCCGAGCTGAACCTCGCGCTCGGTGAGTTTAAAACATTTGGCGAGCATCTGGTCGATCTCAGTGCGCCCGACGGCGCGCTCTCGCACTCGCTCACCAACATCGAAAAGATCAGCACCAGCCTTTCGGAAAACAACAACATCGAGATCACACTCCAAAACGTCCGAACATCGTCAGAAAAACTAAAAGCTACCGTTGCCGAGCTCGGTCCGGCCGGTGAGAACATCAAGCAATTCAGCGAGACAATAAAAACTCAGCCGTGGCGTTTAATCTGGCCGACTACAAAAAAATATCCGGAAGAGCAGCGGCAAACCGCGTCGGCGTCGAGGCAAACAATCAACGTCCGCAAGAGCGCAAAGGTAAGGCCAAGCGCCACTCCGAAGGGGAGCAGCGCTTCTCGCGAATAAATATTGGCGATCGTCAGGAAGCCTTCTTTGTTGACGCGTCGTTTTGCAAAAGCTCCAGAACCGCCACCTGTGCCGAGACAAGATCAATTCCTCTTTCGTCTTCCTCTATCTTTGCTTTGAAATCGTTGATGGAATTTCCCTTGAAGTAGGCTTCAACCACGGCCGGGTGAATATAACACTCTCGGCAGACTGCCGGGGTGTTGCCAAGAATCTTTGCGACCGCCTCAATTGCGTTTTTAACGTTGGCTTTGGCCTGCCTCTTTGTTGCAAACGCGCCGGCCGTGCTAAGTGCTATCGCGGCGAGTACTGTTCCCGCCCAGGTGCGAAAATCTTTCGCCGTAAAATCTTCACCTGTGATCTCGCGCAGATACTCATTCACGTCCTGCGAAGTGATATCGTGCACCGCGCCCTCGCCATTAACGTATTGAAACAAGTCCTGTCCCGGCAACTCCTGGAGCTTCGATACGATCTTTGCCATCCGGCAATCGGTTATGTCAATTTCATGCTGACGCCCGCTCTTGCCGCGAAAACGAAAACGCATTTTCGACCCTTTCACGTCAACATGTCGATCTTGCATGGTGGTAAGACCGAACGATTTGTTTTCGCGTGCGTACTCTTCATTGCCAACGCGAATCAGGCTTTGCTCAAGAAGCTGGACGATCGTCGCCAGTACTTTTTCTCGCGGCAGACCAGGAAGAGCCAGATCTTTCCGCACGCGTTTTTCAATTTTCGGCAGCGCTTTTCCAAAACTAGCCAGCCGCTCATATTTGTTTGCATCGCGCATCTCGCGCCAACGATCGTGGTAACGATATTGTTTCCGCCTACGGGCGTCGCGTCCAGTAGCTTGGATATGTCCATTTGCTGACCGACAAATCCAGACCTCGCACCAAGCCGGAGGAATGGCCAGCCGTCTAATGCGCAAGAGTCTTTGTTCGTCGCGAATCGGCTTTCTATCCATATCGAAATATTCGAAACTCTCCCGGTTCGCCCTGCGCGTGTAACCGGGTTGAGTGTCACTTACGTAACGCAATCCAGCTTCCTCAGCCGCTTCGATTGGATCGGTGCCATTCTTAGGATCAATAATCTTCCTCTTCTCTTTGTGAACGTTTTTTGCGGAAGAATGCATGTAATTAAATTCGCGAGCCGAAACGGTAACGGCGGTCTGTGATTGTCGATTGAATAATGCGACCCCGAGTGCTTTCGGTGCCGCCACAGATCAAGATCCGTAGCTTTTCGTGAATTTCTTTTTTGACTCAGCCTCGCTCGAAGGCGCAGTCGAGATTGGCTCGGATGCTTTTGGCTCGACCCCAGTATTTTTTTCCGTTGAGGCAGACTGCTGCTCCGGCTTCGGACCTGGGGCCGGAGTCGCGACCCCGGACGTTCTCCGCGCAACTTCGACATATGCCATCTGCAAATTGGAAAGCGCGTTCCGTAGCACAGTGGACTCTTCGCTCGTCAGATTTCCCCGCGTTTTTTCCTGAATCATGGCTAACTGATCGATGAACATTTTTGCCAGTTCCAGATTCACTTCGCCTTCGCCGGTTTTTGGATTTGGAATCTGGCCGAGAAACAGAGCCGCATTCTGTGCATGCATCATGACAAACTCGATGAAGCGTTGCGAAAGCTCGCCGCTCTGTACGCTGGTCTGAACTTCAGCCATGGCTCACTTCTGTTTCGCAGCTGGAGAGCCATCTGGCGGTCGCACCGTCGCAAGAACGTAAGGTTGATCGCGAAAATATTTCGCAGCCACGCGCTTAATGTCGTTGAGCGAGACTGCTTCGACGTTGTGTTGAAGCGATTTGTAGTAATTGAACCCCAGTCCGTAGAGCTCATCCAACGCGCACTGATAACCGAACGAATCGTTGCTCTGGTTCGCGATCTCCTGCTGTCCGATCAATTTCTTTTTCGCCCGGGCCAGTTCCTCATTCGTCAGACCGTCGGCCGCGAGTTTGCGGATTTCATCGAGTAATGCCGTTTTTACCGGCTCGATTTTTTGCGGGTCGGTTCCGAGATAAAATGCGAAAAGTCCCGGCACCAGCCCCTCCATCTGGCTGGCGCCAACATAGTAGGCGAGCCCCATCTGTTCGCGAATACGAACGAAAAAGCGCGAGCCGAGATCGCTGCTTGCCTCATCGATTAATTTCAGCACGTATCGGTCCGGACTGAAAATATCTGCGCCGCGATATCCGACCATGATTACGCCTTGCGCTTTGTCCTTTTGGCTTTCGACCGATTCGGTTTTGTTGAGTGGTGCCGCGGGATGCGCGTCCGTCAAGGCGAGCGCGCCGGGTCTCATCCCACCCAGCGCCTTCTCGAAAAGCTGTTTCACCTCCGCCGCCTTGACATCGCCAAACACGAAAATGACGCCGTTTTTCGCGACCACATAACGATCTCGAAATTCGAGCAGATCTTTCTGGATCAATCGCTGGACCGAATCAACCGAACCGCTTGCCCGCAGCGCGTACGGATGCTGGGTGAAGAGCGCCTGCCGCAAAATGTTTCGCGCCACAGTCGTCATCTGCTCTTCCTCCTGTTTGATCGCGGCGACCTGGATTTCTTTTTCCCGCGCAATCGCTTTTTCCGGCATGCTCGCGTTGAGCAAGACATCCGAGAGCAACTCGACGGCTAACTTGACATCGGGCTTGGTCACTTCGAGGGAAACGTTGAAGGTATTGTTACTGGCCTCGCTCGACATGGAGCCGCCGACCGCCTCAATCTCGTTCGCAATCTGCTCCGCCGCGCGCGTTGTCGTTCCTTTCAACAGCGTTTTCGCCATTAAGCGCGTAATGCCATTTGTTTGCGGCGTCTCGGCGAGAAGGCCGCTGCGAAAAACTGCGCCAATCGCAACCAGCGGCAGACGCGCATCTTCCCGCACGAGAAGGCGCAATCCGTTTGATAGCTCGAATTTTTGGACTTCGCCCGCGCTAATTGGCTTTGCGGCCCCGGCTTTTGGCAGCAGCGAACCTTTGGGATTCAACGATATGACGGTGAGGTTTTCGTCCGTCAGGTAATGGGCTGCGACTCGCTTAATGTCATCGAGCGTCACCTTCTGGACGGCGTCGAGGTAATCCCGGCTGAAATTGAGATTGCGCGTGAGCAACCAATTCGAGCCGATATCGGAAGCCTGCCCGCGCATCGTCGTAAGCGCGCCGAGTTGATGACTGAGCGATATTTTTTTTGCCTTTATCAATTCCTCTGCCGTGACGCCGGCCTGCTTCACCTCGTCGAGAATATGCAACACCAATTGCTCCGCTGCTTCGCGTTTCTTTGGATCGAGAGTGGCATCGATGCCAAACAAGCCCGGATCGCCGGGCGTGTAGGAGAATGCCGATATCCGATAGGCCAGACCCGCCTCTTCCCGCACGCGCCGGTACAAGCGTGAACTGCGTCCATCGCCCAGAACGGTCGAGAGAAGATCGAGTGCGGGGACGTCTGGATTCGTCACCTCCGGGATGTGCCAGGCGAGCGAGAGGTGCGTCAGTTCAGTGGCAAATTCCTGGTGAACTTCCCGGCGGCCCAATTGCGGCGGCTCCTCAGGAATGAAGATCGGCTTGAGTGATTTCTCCGGATACGCCTTGAAAAATTCGGTGAGCTGCTGACGCACTTTGACTGCATCGACATCTCCGACCACGACAAAGGTGAGATTATTCGGAACATAGCGCGTTTTGTAATACTGCATCACTTGGTCCTGGGTGAGCTGGTTGTAAATTTCTATGTCGCCGATCACCGGAAAGTGATACGGATGCCGCTGGTAAGCGGTGGCAAAAAGAAGCAGCCCGGCCACGCGGTCGGGTTCATCCAAACCCATGGCGAACTCGCGCCGAATCACTTCCTGTTCTTTCATGTACTCCTTCGGCGGCAGAGTTGAGTTCATCATCGCATCAGCCAAGACGTCGAGCGCAGTGGCGACGCCGTCCTTCGGCACGTCGATCCAAAAAACCGTCCGATCGAATGATGTGTAGGCGTTGATGTAACCGCCGACATCCTGGATTTTTTGCGCAATCACATTGGTCGATCGCGTCTTTGTGCCTTTGAAGAGCATGTGCTCGAGAATGTGAGACAAGCCGGCACCGAGATGCTCGTCCTCGTCGATGCTGCCGGTGGCGCACCACGCCTGCACACTTGCCACCGGGGCGCTATGATCTTCCTGCACGATTACTGTGAGGCCATTTGGCAGGACCCACTTTTGGGCGGTGCTCGGCGGAAAAGTGATCACCGAATCGGTGGTCGGTGCTGCTTTCAAATTGGCAGAACTAAACATACTTGCGACGACAAGCGCCAGGCCCGGCGCAAATCGGATCATACGGATTTTGGCACTGGCAATTCTGGCGAAGGCGTCACGGCCGTCGGTTTCGCTGGCGCGAACGGTTTCACAAAAGCCTCTTCAAAATCATAGACGTTCTTGAAATCTTCCAGGGAATCTTCCTCCGTCTTCCCGAAAATTCCTGCTTCGATCAAATTGAAAACCATGTGGCCGATATCTTCGCAGCAATGAATTCCCCAGGAGGAGAATACCGTTATCACCATCGGCCCGAATTCTTTGAGCGCGTATTGTCGCACGCCGTCGAGCAATTCCGGTCCGGCAACATGACGCACCGTGGCGCCCTTGATTTTCTTCTGCTGCTTGGTGGTAAAATCGAGCGCGTCGCGCAGAAACACGTATGCGTCTCGCTGATAACGCGGGTCACTCGCGACAATCGAATCAAGAGCTTCGGCAAAGCCAATTTTTTGCATGAGAATGAAAAAGGCGCGGTTTCATCGCGCCACCTATCTTAATCAGCAACCGTTGGATGAGCAACTCCGGGAAAAATCGACAATTACTATTTATCAGACCACACGGCAAACTCGCCGCCGGGTTCGCGAAAACGAAAACGCCACCCTCCGAGAAATTCAAAAGTCTCGCGCGTAATCCCTTCGCCGGGTTTCTTGAGCTAAGCCAGGATTTTTTCCAGTTCCGAAGAAGAAAAAACGACAAGTGGGCTCCCCACCCCGACGCCCGCACTTTTTTCCGAAGCGAATAAGCCGCCAGCCATCTCGATGTAATCGATCGTGTCGCTGAGCGATTCGTGGATACGACTAATCATCGAGTTGTTCCGCGACCGAATCGAGATAAACCGAAAGCGCGTCGCGCCGCCGCGGCGCAGGTATTTGCGACTCACCCACGGCTCTGAGATAATCGACGAACACTCCGCTGCCAGTCTTTGATTGGGTCGCTTCGAACCAGTTCATGTAGTCGTCGATGTCGCTCATGCGTGCCGCGAGCTTCGTGCGCGTCGCCTGCACACGCACCAGACGCTCAGTGACTCTCTTCCTTTTGCCACGCGCGAGCAGCGCGGCGATTTGCTGATATTCCCGGACAACCGGACGCATAACTGGATTCGCCCGGATTGTGAACAAGACCAAATTCTCGCTCAGTTCATTGAGCGCGGTCTTCTCCACCCCAGAAGCCTTTCTCTGGGCGAGTTCGCTGAGCTCCACTTGCTTAGATGAGTTTTCGGCATCTGGGATCTTAAAGCGCAGCAATTCGTCAAGCCGTTGCTCGCTTTCGGTGAAAGTGAGCAACTGATAATTTTGCCCGCCGCTTGGCCGCCCCAGGGCCGATTGCCAGGTTTTTTCTACATCGTCACCCAGCAGTGGAAACTGCGCCTTCAGATCGGCGAAGGGATCGTTTGAGGCATGCGATAAATTGTCGATGTACCGCGCTAGTCGCGAATGCCCGTCGGTTCCGTCGACAAGCAGTCGCAGAAGTGAAAGCGAGTAGGCGCGATAAAGCAGGCGGCCGGGTGAATCGAGAAGCACCGGGCGTTGCCGAAGAAATTCTTCCAGCGGCATCCGTTTGGTCGACACTGAAAGCGCTTCCACAAGCGGCCCAGGATCCCGCCCCGGCGTGATCGCAAGCACACCTTCCAGTAGCCAATCCGGGGGCTCGACGAAGGCGGTGCCAGGAGCGACGTCCGGTTTACTCCGGTAAATCATTTCCAATAAAATTGCGCGCAGTAACTCAAGCTCGACCAGTGCGGCGTCGATGCTTTCGCCAATGGTCAAATCGAGCTGGAGCTTTAGGCCAAAACCAGTCTGGCTAAAACGCAAGGCGGCCGGGGGGATTTCGGGCAGATTTGCCTGCGCAGACTGCAAATTGACGACAATCGGCGTTTTCCACCTGTCAGGCTGTCGTAACAGCGCGAGCAAATTGGCCTTGGTCTGCTCTGCAAGCTCAGAGACCGCTCCGCGCAGTGCCGCACCGGGCGCATAAATGATGAATTGCCGCGAAGGACTTACGCTGCGTGCCAGTGGCGCCGCGCGGAGCGATTGGAAGATAAAAGCCGGCAATATCAACATGCAAATAGCGCGACAGGTAGTCTTCATCGGATGGCTGGCGGATAATAATCGAGGACGCGATGAGCGGGCGAGCACGAACTGCAGAGTGATTTTTCATTGGTCGACGGAAAAATACCGAGACTCTCCCCGTTTTGGAGTGTATAATTCATAGACACGGAAATAATCTATGAATTCAAAATCTATACGTTTCTTAAGTTTCTTCGCCGCGGTTACCTTGACTACATCCGCAGTAAGCGCGGATCAGCGCGGGGGCCACGGTGGCGGGCATTTCGCTTCGATGCCAGCGCGTGGCGGGCACACGTTTACTCGCAGCGGAATGGGCACATGGAGTGGCCAGCGTTGGGGAGGCGGCACTTGGAGCGGCCGCAATTGGAACGGCGGGAATTGGAGTGGGCAGCGCTGGGGTGGAGGCAATTGGAACGGCAATTGGCGCCACCACCATCATAATAATAATGACGTCATCTTCATCGGCAGCTTCGGCTTTCCGTACTGGGGCTTGGGGTGGGGATATCCGTACGGATCTTACGGCTACGGCTACCCATACGGATACGACTATGGTTATGGTTACCCATATGGATACGGGTACGATTATAATTACGGGAATTATTACGGCGACGCCGGTTACGGCGATCAGGGGTACGGCTACAGCGATCGTTACCGCGGAGGGTCTTCGGTTGCGCAGCTGCAACGCCGGCTGGCTCGGGCGGGATACTACCACGGCAGCATTGATGGAATCATGGGACCAGAGACGCGACGCGCGATTCGGGCGTACGAACGCAGCCAAAACCAGCGCGAGTACGGCGCGATCGATCGCTACTAGATTTGGTGGACAACCGGGCCTGGTTGATCCGGCATTCGATTGTCGATCTTTCGGTTGGTTGACCGGCGGACTCGCAAGGGTGTAAAGGGCGAGCCGCCGGTTGCGCTATTACGGCCTCATCAAGCTAAGAACGAAGGGGGGATCGCTTCTGAGGCTCTTCGAGCTCATCCGCTCGGTTCTATTGGCGACTTTTTCTCAGGCGTCTTTGTCGACGTTGCCGCCACAGCCTTGCCACCTGCTTCTTTCGGCGCGGTTGATTTTTCCACGGCAGTCGACGTGGAAGGCGCTTCTTTTTGGGCGGCCTCTCTATACGAATCACTTCGATAATCCGTAATGTAAAAGCCGGAGCCCTTGAAAATAAGACCGGCCCCCGTGCCCAGCAGACGCTTCACCTTTCCATGTCCCCATTTCGGAAGCCGACACAGATTCTTTGGACATTCACGAAATGGCTCATTGCGCATTGACTGAAATGCCTCAAAATTCTGTCCGCACTTTTGACAAGAATAGTCGTAGGTAGGCATAATCTTCGGAATCAGCGATTGGGGAGATGGCCGGAAGTCTGCATTAAACCGCGCACAATTCAAGCCGTCGCCCTTCATGTCAGTCTAGCTTTTTACTTAGATTTCTTAAACCGTGAAAGGCGGCCTCTCGCTTGACATTTCACATTGCATGCGCATAGAAAGTCTGTCCAAAATTCTTATGCGTCCTTCGTTTTATCGCAGTCTGATGGCGGCATTTTCCGCTGCTCTTCTTCTCGTTGTGGCTGGTTGTGCCGAAGATCCCCGTTACTCAGCCCGCACCCAATATCTCGGAGGGGGTTACGGGAACGCTCCAGCTGGGGCGCCACAGGACTCTGTCTCGTACTGGGATGGTGATGGGATGGAGGGGAAGCCTTCCATCACTATCAGTCTCCGGGAGCAACGCGCCTACTTTTACAAGAGCGGTGTGCTCGTCGGCGTTTCCCAACTCTCGACTGGCCGCGAAGGGTTAAACACTCCCTATGGGCATTTCTCAATTATTCAGAAGGACAAGGACCATGTCTCGAGCTTATTTGGAGATTACGTCGATTCGGCCGGCAACGTAGTTGTGCCCAACGTTGACGTAACGAAAGATCCGAAACCGCCCGGCGCTCATTTTAGGGGCACGCCGATGCCTTATTTTATGCGCATCGTTTCTGGGACAGGAATGCATGCCGGTTACTTGCCAGGTTACCCGGCTTCTCACGGATGCATCCGGATGCCTGAATTTATGGCGGAAAACTTTTTCAAGTCTGTGTCGACCGGAACCCCCGTTACGATTACAAATTAGATTCCTCTGGGTCAGCATCTGGGCTTGCAGAAGATTCGTGCCGGCGGCATTCTCATCATTCCGCCGGTCGAAATATGATCATCATTGCGCAACCGAACGCTACTGAGGAACAAATCAAGCGGCTCGTCACTCGCGTCCGCGAATTCGGCCTTGACGCGCAAATCAGCCGGGGCGCATCGCGCGTGATCATCGGTGTGATTGGGCCTGAAGCTCTCCTTCGCGAAAAACCGCTCGCCGCCATGCCTGGCGTCGAAGCAATCGTTCCCGTGCTGAAGCCGTACAAGCTCGCTTCACGCGAATCCCGCGGAGCCTCGTCGGTATCAATTGGTGGCGTGCCAATTGGCGGAAATGAGGATGTTGTTCTGATTTCTGGTCCATGTTCGGTCGAAAGCAGAGAGCAGATTTTATCAATCGGAGAAATCGTCAAAAAATTTGGCGCAAAAATCTTGCGCGGCGGTGCATTTAAACCGCGCACTTCGCCATATAGTTTTCAGGGATTACGCGAAGACGGGCTTCGCTTTCTCGCTGAAGCGCGCGCCGAAACGGGCCTGCCCGTGATTACCGAAATCATGGATCCCCGCGATTTGTCCGTGGTCGAAAAATACGCGGACTGTCTTCAAGTGGGTACACGCAACATGCAGAATTTCTCTCTCTTGAAGGAAGTCGGCCGCAGCAGATTGCCGGTCCTACTCAAGCGCGGATTCAGCGCCACAGTCAATGACCTGATCATGAGTGCGGAATATATCTTGAGCGAGGGCAACAGGAACGTGATTCTCTGCGAGCGCGGGATTCGTACGTTTGAGACTGCGACACGCTACACGCTTGACCTTGGCGCAGTTCCGCTCTTGAAATCCAAAACTCATTTGCCAGTAATTGTCGACCCAACCCATGCAATCGGCCTGCGCGAATTTGTTCCGCAGATGTCTCTTGCTGCGGTCGCAGCCGGAGCGGACGCGCTCATGATCGAAGTCCACGATTCCCCCGAATTGGCCAAGAGCGATGGCGATCAAGCACTCACGCCGGAAATTTTCGCCGACCTTGTTCCGCGCCTCCGGGCCGTGGCCACAGCCATTGGCAGGAAACTCTAACTGCTCACTCAAAGTTGCTCCAGCGAGCAATTTTGAACTTCCACGTCTTTTCGGCGAGAGCTAACCGGTGCAGAAACCGGAACCCACAGATCTTCTAGAAATCGTCGCGAAGACCGAGGCGATTGCGCACAAACTTCGAGCAATCGCGAGGGGGCAATGGCCGGTCCAGTTTTCGCACGTGATCGAGCCGGCGCAAGCATTTCTGGTCGCTACCATCGCGTCCAAGACCGAGAACATGATTTGGGTCCTTTGCCCCAGCATCCGTTCCCAGGAATTGCTCTATGAAAGTTTGCTGAACTGGCAGCCGAACGCGCTCTTTTTGCCGGAGGCGGAATTCGCCGCGCTCGAAAATATTTTGCCGGACCCCGAAATCGCGGCGGAGCGACTTGGATTACTTACGCAACTTCAGCGCGAGCAGGCTCCTCGGCTAATCGTCGCCACACGCGCAAGTCTCGATCAAGCTGCCCCGAGACGCGGCGTGCTCCAAACCGCCCTTGTTCGGCTTCGACGCGGGACAAATGAGAAGATGGAACGCATCCTCGAACAGCTTACCGGAGCCGGTTACGAGCGCGTAGCTCAAGTTGCGACGCGCGGACAATTCGCAGTCCGCGGCGGAATTGTCGACCTTTATTCGTGGCAGGCGCCCCTACCAACGCGCTTGGAATTTTTTGGCGACCAAATCGAATCGTTGCGTGAGTTCGACATCGACAGTCAGATTTCAGTGCGCGATCTGAGGTTCGCCGATATTCTGCTCGGAGCGGCAGATGATCAAGGCGCCACCGTCCGCGATTATATTGGGCACGATCATCTCCAGATCGCAATCGAACCCGAAGAACGTTTCAGCGCCGACATCCAAATTAGAGCGGGCTGGACTGAGCGGGGACCGGAAGATTTTAGCGGCGCATTTCAGGATTGTGAAATCGGTGAATTTGCGATCGGCGATCTCATGCTTGCTGAAGCAAAGCGCGCACAATTTGCCGCGCGCTTGAGAGAATGGCGCGCGAACAAGGCAAAGATCGTCATTTATTTTCAGACTGAGGGCGAGATCGAGCGCTTTCGCGAGATCATGGACGAGAAAGAAACGCTGAACAGTGTCGATCTTGCAGAAGGTACGCTCGCCCGTGGATTTTGTTTTCCCGCAGCGAATCTCGTCGTGCTTTCGGCAGCGGAGTTATTCGGGAGGTTGGCCGCACACGGTCGCCGGCGGTTGCGACGCATCGAACGCCATCGCGCGCAGATCGATTTCAGTGAGCTGACAGAAGGTGACTTTGTCGTGCATCTCGAGCATGGCATCGGACGATTTTGTGGGTTGCAAAGAGTCGGTAAAGACGAAGTGCTTTCGATCGAGTTCGCGGATGAAGCGAAGGTTTATGTCCCGCTCGAGCAAGCGTATCTGGTGTCGCGCTATGTTGGCGTCGGAAAAAAATCGCCGCCTCTCAGCTCGCTTGGAGACGCGAAGTGGGCACGGGCCAAGAAAAACGCCGCAGCATCCATTTTCGACTATGCCGGCAAAATGCTCGCCCTCCAGGCCGAGCGGCAAACCCATCCCGGCCACGCATTTGCTCCCGACAGCAAATGGCAAACCGAATTTGAACATTCATTCCCGTTCCGCGAAACGCCTGATCAATTGAAAGCGATTATCGACACAAAGATCGACATGGAGCGCTCCCAGCCTATGGACCGCCTGATTTGCGGCGATGTCGGTTTTGGCAAGACCGAGGTCGCGATTCGCGCCGCGTTCAAAGCGGTAATGGATGGCAAACAGGTCGCGGTCCTCGCACCAACCACCGTTCTCGCCCAACAGCATTTCGAGGTGTTTCGACAACGCATGCTCGATTATCCCGTGCGCATCGAAATGCTCAGCCGTTTTCGTTCACAATCGGAACAGAAGAAAGTCTTGCAACTGTTGCGCGAAGGCGGTGTCGATATGGTGATCGGCACGCATCGACTCATCTCCGGCGACGTCGCCTTCAAAGATCTCGGCCTCGTCGTAATCGACGAGGAGCAGCGGTTCGGCGTTTTGCACAAAGAAAAATTCAAAGAACTTTTCAAGCTCGTCGATGTCCTAACGCTCTCCGCCACGCCAATCCCACGCACTCTTTATCTTTCGCTCGTCGGCGTAAAGGACATGTCTACGATTGAGACCCCGCCGCTCAATCGCTTGCCGGTCGAAACGGTGGTGTCCGCGTATGATGAACGGCTCATTCGCGACGCGATCAATCGCGAACTCGAACGGCAAGGTCAGATTTTCTTTTTGCATAACCGCATCCAGACGATCGACCGCGTGCGCGATCGTATTGCCGATCTTTGCCCGCAGGCAAGGATTGAGGTCGGCCATGGCCAGATGGATTCTGACGAACTCGAGGCCGTCATGGCGCGATTCATCAGCGGGAAAGTCGACGTACTCGTTTGCACGACGATCATCGAGAGCGGACTCGATATACCGAATGCCAACACCATCATCATCGATCGTGCGGATAGGTTTGGTCTCGCCGATCTCTATCAACTTCGCGGGCGCGTCGGGCGGGCCGAGCACAAAGCGTACGCTTATCTCCTTCTTCCGCGTGAGATGATGGCAATTGGCGCCGCGCGCAAACGGATCAATGCGATCAAACAATACAGCTCGCTAGGCGCCGGTTTTCGCATCGCCATGCGCGACCTGGAGATTCGGGGTGCGGGCAGCATTCTTGGTACAGCGCAAAGCGGCCACATCATGGCGGTCGGTTTCGATTTGTACTGCCAGTTGCTCAAGCAAGCGGTCGCACAGCGCAAGGGTGAAAAATTGCGGTTCCGGCTCGATGTCGATCTTCGGCTCGACTTCGTTGCTACGAATGAAGCGGAATTCGTTCATCTTGGGCCGCAGGCGCGCGTGGCCGCTTTTGCGCCGACCAGTTTTATCGCCGATGCGAGTTTGCGGATCCGAGCCTATCGCGATATCGCGGAAATCACTTCACGTGAGCAGCTCGATCACCTACGGCGCGATTGGCGCGATCGCTTTGGATCATTCCCGATGGCGGTTGACAATTTGTTTCTTCTCACCGAAATCAAGCTCGCTGCGGCAAGATCCGGCGTCAGCCGTGTCGAAGTGCGGGAACGCAAGCTGATGTTGACCCAACGCGGAGATTTTATACTTGTCGCGGGCAAATTCCCCCGTTTAGTTGCACCCGAAATCGAACAGCAGCTGGGGGAAGTTCTCGAGCTAATCAAGAAATTATGAGATATATCATCCGTCAGTTTGCTACCGCGTTCCTGGTGGCGGTCGGACTCCTTATGCCGCCGCTTTGCCGCGCCGCATTCGCCGCCGAGACACAAGTCGTTGACGGTATCGCGGCAGTGGTGAACCAGGACGTGATCACATACTCGCAAGTACGCATGCTGTCGGCGCCACGGGAAAAGTTGCTACGTTCCCAATACACTGGCGAGGAGCTCGAAAAGCAACTGAAGCAATTGCGAGAAGCGGCTCTAAAAGACCTGGTTGATCGACGGCTGATCATCCAGGCGTTTAAAAAAGAAAATTATCAAATCCCGGATCACTTGGTGGATCAGCGGATGCAAGAGATTATCCGGGAGTCATTCGGCGGCGACCGTAATACGTTTATTAAGACGCTGGAAG
>QHOQ01000071.1:17903-20266 GCA_003219355.1 Verrucomicrobiota bacterium | reverse complement strand
GTTATCGATTCACAACGGCAAAAGAACATCGGCAAACCGGCGCATGGTGGAAACGCCAGGAGCTTCGGGAATATTTACCAGCTGTCTCGTTGGAGCAGCTGCGCTAAGATAGAAATTTGCTCCTTCAGAGGAGCGCGCGCGGGTCTACGTCGCTTGAGAGATGCGCGTTCGCGAATATATTTCGGCGCGATGCCAAAGGAAGAACAGATCGTAACCGAAGGTACGGTTACGCAGGTGTTGCCGGGCACGATGTTTCGTGTCGACCTTCCGGGGCAACGCAATGTGCTCGCGCATATCTCCGGCAAAATGCGCAAGCATTTTATTCGGATCGTGCCCGGAGATAAAGTTTCATTGGAGCTCTCGCCCTACGATTTAACCAAGGCTCGAATCATTTTTCGCGAGCAGTGATGTCGTAGACGTTGGCGAGACCTTACCGGCCCCGTAGAATTGCGTTTTCAATTTGTTCGCCGTCGCGTTTGCTGAAAGGCAGAAGCGCGCGGATAATGAGGGACAAAATTAACTGGAGATTAGCAATGCCTGAAGAGAATAAAGCAGAACAAGCCGGGTCTGGTATGACAGACGCGCAAGACAAGTTACAGAGCAGTAAAACCCACGCACGCAAAGCAGCCGAGGATTTGCGATCCGCAGCCGGCGATTTAAAATCCGCGGCCGGCGCAATGGCGGGAGAGTACCGTGGTAAGGCCGAACAAGCCTGGGGCGATGCGCGGGGCAAAGCCGAACAAGCCTGGGGCGATGCGCGGGATCGCGTCCGAACATTTCAGGAAGACGCGGAGCAATACGTGCGCGAAAACCCGACGAAGGCGGTATTCACAGCGCTCGGAATCGGGTTCGTCTTGGGCCTGATCTTCCGACGTTAACCGCGCTGACGGTCGAATGATCAGCGAGACCACTCGGTCCCGCAATCCTGCGGGACATGCAGGTTTGCTGCAAAACCTGCTGGCACTTATGAGCGCACTGGCGGACTTTTTCGAAAGCCGCTTTGCTCTTCTGGCCGAGGAATCGAAAGCCGCTCTTGTCCAAGTGCTGGTGCTCGCAAGTTATCTGCTTTTGGCGCTAGTCCTTTGTGCGTTTGGTTATGTGTTCTTGATCGCGAGCGCCGTGGTCGGACTGGCGCACCTCGCCGGGATTTCGTGGTTATGGACTGCATTGATGGCTGCGGGAGCGCATTTTATAATTGCGTTGGCTTTGCTCCTAGTCGCTTACAGTCGAATGACCAAGCCGCTCTTTCGCGCGACGGTATCGGAATTAAAGAAAGATCGCGAATGGCTGAAAAATCTGGACGCAACAGATCAACCGGCGAGCTGAGGGCAGAGATCGCCCATTCTCGTGAGCGTGTGGCACGTAATTTGCGCGGCCTGCACTATGAGCTAGATTTTCCGCGAAAGCTCCGAAGATCGTTTCGAGAACAAACCGTTTCCTGGGTTACAGCCGCAGCCGCCGTCGGCACACTGATTGTCCTGTTGCCGGTGCGAAAGAAAAAAATCTACGTCGATGCCAAAAGGGCCAGAAAAAGCCAGAAGAAATTTCTCGAAGCTGGATTTATCCTGGGTGTATCGAAAATCGCAGCAAGCGTACTCCGGCCCGTGATTGTCGATTTTCTGAAAAATCGACTGACAGATTATGCAGGTCGGTCACGGGTAGCAAGAAAGTAGAGGCCTTAAACGCAACGCTACGAGCGCAATTTAGCCTGAGCCTCGCCTGCCCCATGGAAAATCAAATCCTAAAACTGTTTCTAATAAGTTTGTTTTAGGATTTACGCGCGCGCCCCTTCGCATAATCATCTCGACAACACGCAATGATTGCAAAAGTTCCGGACATTCCAGTCACATCGCATCCGCTTGGACATGTGGATGAATATCTGGAGGTCGGGCAAAAGGCCGGCGCGTCCGATGTCCATCTGGCTGTAAACGCACAGCCCATCTGGCGTTTGCATGGAGCCTTGGAGCCGATCTGGCCCGACGCACCGCGACTAACCGGCGAGCAAACCGCAGCCTTGGCCGAAAGTTTTGTTCCGGATGTGTACAAAACGGAACTGAGCACGCGCGGAGACTCCGATTTTGCGTATGCAAACGAGTTCGCCCGCTATCGCACTAGCGTGGTCCGACAGCGGCTCGGGATCGAAATTGTTTTCCGCGTGATCAACTCAAAGGTGCGGACGATGGATGAGCTTGGGTTGCCCGAGCATCTCAAGTTACTCACCCGCTATCAAAACGGCCTGATTTTAGCGACAGGTTCGGTCGGCACCGGTAAATCGACGACGCTCGCGGCGATGATCGAGCAAATAAATATGGAGCGGCGCGATCACATTATCACGCTCGAGGATCCGATTGAGTACATCATCA
>QHOQ01000071.1:0-17813 GCA_003219355.1 Verrucomicrobiota bacterium | reverse complement strand
AATGCGCGACTTGGAGACGATTTCACTTGCCATCACCGCGTCCGAAACAGGGCATCTTGTTTTGGCAACACTACACACGAGCAATGCTTCGCGCACCTTGGATCGATTACTCGATGTGTTTCCGTCCGACCAACAGGAGCAAATCCGGGTGATGGTGAGCGAATCATTGCGCGGAATCATTAGTCACCAGCTGATTCCGAAGGCCGATGGCACCGGCCGCGTGCTGGCGCTGGAAATTCTCACGAATACGCCGGCTGTTGCCAACGTGATTCGCGAAGCAAAAACGTACATGTTGCCCGGCATTATTCAGACCGGTAAAAAGCAAGGCATGCGTTTGATGGATGATACGCTGATCGATCTTTATGACCGCGGCCTGATCAGCAGCGAAGAAGCCTACGCGCGCGCCGACCAGAAACAGATAATGCGCCAGCATCTTAAAATGTGAAGTCCGACCTTTCACTTCTTACTTTTTGCCTTCTTCCATGGCCTATCTCGATCAATTTCTAAGTGTAATTGTCAAGCACGGCGGGTCCGATCTGCACGTCGGCGAAGGAGAACCGCCGAAAATGCGCATGCATGGCGATATCATGCCCATCCGCGCGGAAGCGGTGAAACGCGAGGAAGCCGTGCAGATGCTGAGCGAAGTTTGCGGATCTCACAACTGGGAAATTTTTGAGCAACGTGGGGATTTCGATTTCGCTTACGAGATGGATGAGGCGTCTCGATTCCGCTGTAATTATTTCAAGCAGTCGAATGGTTACGGCGCGGCTTTTCGTCTGATTCCGACCAAGATTGCTACGCTTGAGGAGTTGGGGATTCCGGTGGTTGTAAAAGAATTTGCCCACCTCCGCGGTGGCCTTGTGCTTGTTACCGGCCCAACCGGTTCCGGAAAAACGACGACGCAAGCTGCAGTCGTCGACTACATTAATCAAAACTTTTCCAAGCACGTCGTGACAATCGAAGAACCGATCGAATTCGTGCACGACAATAAGCAAAGCACGATCACGCAGCGGGAAGTGCCTGGGAATTCGAGTACGTTTGCCGCTGGGCTCAAGGCGGCACTGCGCGAGGACACCGATATTGTGCTGGTGGGGGAAATGCGCGATCTCGAAACGGTCTCCCTCGCGCTCACTGCGGCTGAGACTGGCCTTCTCGTGTTCGGCACGCTGCACACGAACAACGCTCGCAAGACGGTTGATCGTATGGTTGACGTCTTCCCAGCCGAACGGCAACCACAAGCACGCGCCATGCTTGCGAACTCACTTCGCGGCGTTGTTGCGCAACTGCTTTTAAAAAGATCTGACCGACCTGGCCGAATCGCAGTAAACGAAATTCTGATGGCCAATGCTGCTGTCGCTGCCATCATTCGTGAAGGAGCGACGCAAAAGCTCCAGGATGTGATCGTTTCGGGAAGGGCCCAGGGGATGCAATTTATGGACGACACCATCTGGGCATTGCTCGAAAAGGGCATTGTCTCCGCGCACGAGGCTTTCATGAAAGCGATCGACAAAAACCGGTTCAAACCGTTTCTCTCAGCGAACGAAGAAGCGCTCGCCAATGCTGCCGGCGCAACCCCAGATGATGAGAAACGCGCACCCGGCGATTTTGTAAAGGTGGTCCGCACGCGCGAGGCGCGGCGCGCGGTGAGGTAACACACTAACCCCATGTTCATCGGCTAGAGAGAGTCTCGCCACACCAGGAGGTGGCCGTGGATCGCAGATTACCTTGGTGGCATCAGCACTGCGGTGCCATTGAGCTGGCCAGAGCGAAATCGATTCAAGGCAGTGTTGGCTTCTTCAAGCGGAAAGATTTCAGTCTCCGTTCGCACCGGAACGCGCGGCGCAATTTCGAGAAATTCCTCACCGTCACGACGGGTCAAGTTCGCAACCGAGCAAATCGTGCGTTCCTCCCAAAGATCGGCATACGGAAATGAAGGAATATCGCTCATGTGAATCCCGCCGCAAACCACAATCCCGCCCTTTGCGAGGGAGCGCAGCGCTACTGGAACAAGCTGACCAACCGGCGCAAAAATAATTGCCCCATCGAGTTTTTCTGGCGGCATGTCGTCGGAACCGCCAGCCCACTTCGCGCCCAATTTTTTCGCGGCTTCCTGTCCAGCCTTATCGCTGGGTCGCGTAAACGCAAAGACTTCTCGGCCCTGATAAAGCGCAACCTGCGCGATCAAACGCGCGGCATTGCCAAAACCATAAATGCCGAGACGGCGCGCGTCACCCGTCTTTCGATACGAACGATAACCAAGCATTCCAGCGCAGAGCAACGGCGCAAGGTCGACATCATTGTATTGCTCGGGTAAACGAAAACAAAATCGCGCGTCGATGACAACGAACTCGCCGTAACCACCGTCAATGGTATAGCCGGTAAAGCGCGCCCGGTCACAAAGATTTTCGCGGTTGGATCGACAATAAACACAATCGCCGTCGGTCCAGCCGACCCACGGAATTCCGATGCGATCACCGATTTTGAATTCCGAAGTGCGGTCCGCGGATTCCGGAGTGGGGCCTTCGCCAATCTTCTCGACACGGCCGACAATTTGGTGCCCCAGGATCAGCGGCAGTTTCGGATTTGGCAATTCGCCATCGACGATATGAAGATCGGTCCGGCAAACCGCGCACGCGCTCACACGAACGAGTAGTTGCCCGGCCTTGGGCTTCGGCTTCGGCACATCGCGCAGCACGAGCGGTTGCCGCGCTTTCTCAAGGACCATCGCGCGCATTTCGACCAAACAGTACCTAGATCATGCCGCGCCTGCAGGCATCGGCTCGCGCACCTCACCGTCGCCGCCTGGCTGGGGTTCACCTTCGTGATGCATATGCGCGCTGCGCAGGAACGGCACTTTATCGAGAACATGTTCCTGGAACCATTCCAGCCATAGATAAATCACCGGTGTTACAAACAGTGTCACCATTTGTGAGAAAATGAGGCCGCCGACGATGACGAGACCAAGTGGCCGTCGCGCGGACGCATCATGGCCGAACCCGAGCGCGAGAGGCACTGCGCCCATGAGAGCAGCAAAAGTAGTCATCATAATCGGGCGAAACCGCTCGAGACTAGCTTCGTGAATGGCTTCTCGCAGACCCAAGCCTTCGTCGATTCGTTTCAGCGCGAAATCGACTACCAGAATTCCGTTCTTCTTAACTATACCGAGCAGAAGAAACAATCCGATGACGCTGTAGAGGGACAAGCTCGATCCAAAAATCCAAAGCGTGAATAAACCGCCCACAACAGCCGGCACAATCGCGGGAAAAAGCACCGTAATCGGATGGACGTAGCTTTCGTAGAGAATTCCGAGAATAACATACATCACGAAAATCGCGGAGAGAAGAAGGAGCGGCAGACTGCGAAAGAGTTGGCGAAAGACGAGCGCTTCGCCTTGGAAGCTGGCTTGCACACTCGGAATTTGCTGGTGCACTTGCGCGAAGCTGTCTTCGATGAATTTCGTGGCATCGCCGATCGCAACGTCTGGCAGCAAGTTGAAGTTGATGGTTACGCTTGTGAAGTGGTTGAAGTGATTGACCGCCTGCGGACCAACGATTTGCTTGGTCGATGTTACAGCACGCAACGGCACGAGATTTGAGGCGGTGCCAGTGGTGGTTGTGATGTTTCCACCACCTGCTCCTGTTCCGCTAAAGGTGCCACCTGTGTTACTGCGTACGTAAAGATTGTTAAGATCAGCCGGTGTCGCGCGCTCATTGTCCTTCACTTCCAGGATGACCTGGTATTGATCCTCGGGCTGTTTGATTAAGTAGACGTAGTTTTGGGAGTAAGCAGTACGTAACAAGCTCTGCACGGCGGAAGTAGAAACACCGTAGGTAGCAGCGCGCTCGCGATCGATATCGACGGTGAGATTCGGTGTATTGTTGTAATAATCGGAGCGGACGGAAGCGAAGCCTTTGAAACCCTTAAGCTTCGCCATCAATTGATCGGCCGCGGCGTAAACCTCATCGGGGACAATGCCATTAAGTGTATAGGCGTATTGCCCCTGCGTCTGACTAGTGGCGCCCACATTGATCTGGAGTACTGGGTTCGGTTGCAAGATGGCGGTGATGCCCGGAATAGAGCTAATCGATTTTTGCAATTGCGGAATGCACTGTTCGATTGGCAGGCGTTCACTCCTCGGTTTGAGAAAACCAAAAATCAATCCTTGCGAGGACGCCGTGCGAGCAGCAAAACCGGCGAGCGTGAAAAACTGTCCGATGTTCGGATCGTCCTTCAGCTTCTGGTTGACCTGTTGCTGATAGGCATGCATCTGCGCAGGCGAAGAGCCTTCCTGCGCGATGAAAACTCCCCTTATGAAACCGCTGTCACCTGGGGGCAGTAAGGTGAACGGCAAATGGGTGAAGAAAAACCAGAGCCCGAGAATGCACACGAGGAGGATCGGCACCGTGAGCCAGGCGCGGTCCAGAAACTTGTCTAACACGCGGCCGTAGGCAGCTATGACGCGCTTAATAAAATCTGCGGTATGTCTTTCCATCCACGCGCGTTTATGTCCGGCCCGGCGTTCGCCCAAAATGCGCGCGCACATGAGCGGAGTGAGAGTTAGGGAAACGAGTCCCGAAGCGAGAATGGCGACTATAATCGTAACCGAAAATTCCCGGAAGATGCGACCCAGCAACCCAGGTAAAAATACCAGAGGAATGAAGACGGCGGCCAGCGACAGTGTCATCGACATGATGGTGACGGAAATCTCGCCGGCGCTATTAAACGCGGCTTTTAGTATCGATTCGCCGTGCTCCGCGCGTCGCACGACATTTTCCAAAAACACAATGGCATCATCGACCAGGAATCCGATGGCCAGAGTAAGTGCCATCAGGGTCAAGTTGTTAATGGAATAGTCGAGCATGTACATGACCGCGACCGTGAGCAGCAAAGACAATGGAAGCGCGACCGCGGGAATGAGCGTATCCGTGGCGCGTCCAAGGAAGATGTAGATCACGATCACGACCAGGATAAAGGCAATCATGAGCGTGAATTGAACATCGTGAACGGAATCGACGATGCTCTGGGACCGATCGAATACCGGCACGAGCGAGATGGATCCCGGCAGACTCGCGCGGATCTCGGGAAAGAGCGCTTTGACTGAGTTAGCAACCTCGACCGCATTTGCGCCCGCCTGGCGCGAGACCGCCAGAACGACGACGGAACCTGGCGGATTAAAACCGCGCATCCAAAATGTACGGGAGATCCGTTCGTCCTGCACGCTTTGCCGAACCTCGGCCACATCCCGCAGATAAACAGGCGAGCCATCTCTGTTCCGCGCAACAATCAGATTGCGATATCCTTCCGCCTGATCGATTTGCCCATTCGGCAAAAGAACAAATGTCCGGTGCGCCCCATCAAATTGCCCAGCGCCAGAGTAAACTGTCCCCGCTCTGATCGCACTGGCGAGATCATCCATGGTGAGTCCGCGCGAAGCGAGCCCCGCGGGATCCGCTTTGATCCGAACTGCGCCTTGGACGCCGTAGATATTTACCTGCGAGACACCAGGCAAAATCGCAATGCGCTGCGCCACGGCGGTGGACGCATACTTGTAGAGATCGCCATCGGTGAGTGTGTCTGAGAGCAAACCGAGCAGGTAAATCGCCTGATCGTTTGGATTCGTTTTCGTGAACGTCGGCGGGCTGGGCAGATCTAGCGGCAACTTTCCCGTTGCGCGCTGGATTGCGGCCTGCACGTCTGTGGCAGCATCAACGATACTCTTACTGAGAACAAACTGAAGCGTGAACGACGTATTTCCCTGCGTGCTTGCGCTCGTGATGATGTCGAGTCCGGGGATTTGCAGGAATTGTTTCTCAAGCGGCGTAGCGATGTTATTCGCCATGGTGGTCGGGTTAGCGCCGGGATAGGAACACGTGACTTGGATAACTGGATAATCAACTGCGGGCAGATCATTGACCGCGAGCTTGCCGTAAGTGGCAAAGCCGGCGACGATAACCGATAGCGTTAACAAGACAGTCATCACCGGTCGCCGGATGAATGGCCCGGAAAGGCCGGAGCCTGTAACTTGGACCAACTTAGATTCAGGCGGCTTTCGCAGTACAGCACCACGAGCTATCGGTTTCGCCGGATGTTGTCGGTCCTTTGCAGGTTCCTGCTCCCCTGCTCCGTCGTGTCGCTTGTCTTCTCCGGCCATATCTGAAACAAGTTCTACATTGAGGCTTTGGTAGCAACCTCACCGCCTTGGGGAGGACCGGGAGGATTGTACGGTTTTGGTTCCACCTTTGTTCCTGGGGCCAATGCCAGCTGACCGGTGACAACGACCGTCTCTCCGGCCTTGAGACCATCTTCAATAACCTGGGTGTCGCCATCCTGACGCTGGCCCGGTTTAACCTGTCGCAAATCGACTGTGTTATCCGGCTTCACCACAAAAACAAATGGACCACTCTGGCTGATTTGCACCGCTTGCGAGGGCACTAGATTGGCATCTTTCAGGTTATCGAGAATGAAGCGCACACGGACAAATTCCGACGGCCACAGAGCATGATCAGGATTCGGGGTGACGCCGCGCGCTTTCACAGTGCCCGCGCCCGGTTGCACAGAAGTGTCAATGAAATAAAGGTCGCCCATGCGCGGCGGCATGCTGCCGTCCGCAGAGCGCGTTTCCACTTTCACATTGGGGCCACCCAGGTAACGGCGCACCAACGGCAAGTCTGTTTCGGACACGGTAAAGTCTGTGTAGATCGGATCGAGCCCTTGAATCGTGAGCAGCACTGCGCCGCCACCGCCCCCGCCGCCGCCAGTCACGACGTTCCCAGCATCGACAAGCCGCAAACCAGCCCGTCCATTGATAGGCGAGCGGATATTGCAATAATCGAGATTCACCTGGGCAGCCGCCACCGCGCCTTCCGCAGTTTTTACCGTAGCCTCGTCGCTTTTTACGGTTGCTTGAGCAGTGTCCAGATCTTGCGGCGAGATCACGTTCCTAGCGCGCAATTCCTGCTGACGCTTAAGGGTAATCTGATCAAGAACCAATTTCGATTGCGCTTGTCCGAGCTGACCCTGCGCCTGTTCGAGCGCAGCTTGGTAGGGCCGCGGATCAATAGTGAAAAGCAAATCGCCCTTCTTTACGTCAGCGCCATCTTGAAAATTACGAGCAATGATTTGGCCGCTCACCTGCGCCTGAACCTGAACGGTCTCATACGCGGCACACGTGCCGATTTCATCGAGGTAAAGCGGCATGTCCCTCGCAATCACTTTCGCGACCAGGACCGGCCGAGCTGGTGGTTGGCCGCGTTTGACCTCACTGATCCTGTGTTGGTAGATCCGATATAACACAAAGCCAGCAAGCACTACGAAAAGCAGATACGCCCATCGAGGAATCGATTGGTTTCTAATGCGGGCGCGGTTCATTTGAGTTTTATGGCGGCGCGACCAAGCGCCTTTTTTCTTGGAATCGGATGCCGGTTCCTGTTCTGTCCGTTGCCACCTGCGTAGACCGACCGCATTTCATTTCGTCGGAGTTTATCGTGCTTCTCTGCTTTCCCGCGAATATGCGCCAACACCTTGATGCAGGTCTGCAGCTCAGATGCTGGGATATCGGAAAGCAATTCATGCCGGAGTTCGTCCGCTGCCGCGTTGATCTGAGCGATGATGCGCTGAGCGCGCCGGCCGAGATACACCATTTTGCAACGGCGATCATGCGGTGAGCTTCTGCGCGCGACCCATCTCTCGTTCTCCAGCCGATGTAGCAATGTCACTAACGACGGTTCCTCGATGCCCAGCCGCTCCGCAATCTTAGCCTGTGTGAGCGTCCCGGGAGCGATCGAGAGATGCAACAAGGTGCGCCACTTCGCCTGGCTCAACCCCATTGGCTTGAGCCGCTCATCCAACTTTAATCGCCAGGCGCGGGCGGTCCCATGCAGCAGGGAGCCAAAAGTCTCGTAGTCCGGTTCCGGCATACCCAATTCGTTAGTATGCTAACTAATTGCGCTCTGACAATTCGTCAAGCTTCGACCCCGGAGCAATCCCTATCGCCGCATCAAAATGATTTCGCGGTTGCGGTAATCTTTGATTCGCAGCACCGGCGACGCACGACCAAGCGCGGCATGCTCAAGTTCCGGCTGGATCAGAAAAAAATGAGCGCCCGCGGGAAGTTCATTCAAGTTTGCCACATAAACTAACTTTCGTTCCACATAAAATAAGATTGGCTGATAATCCGGATCGACCGCGTAAAGACTTTCGTTCGCTGGAACGAGATCGTCGATGCTCGCCGCAATCGTCCTCAGCTTTTGCCGTGATTGCAGATGCGGAACGATGGCGAAGGCGTAAAGCAAAATGCAGGCACAAGTCCCAATCGTAACAAACGCAACGGTGCGGACTCGATCTTTCCATTGGAATTGTCTGCCGCCCAGCCAACGCGGCCACGTCAAATTTACCGCCGTCAGTGTCTCTGTGAGCAACCACGCCGCCGGCGCGAGCAGCGGCATCGCGTAGCGTGGAAGCGATCCGGGAATAAGATCGACGATCACCAACGGAATTACGATTCCCCAACTCAAACCGCCGACGATCTCGATCTTACGCTCGGAGGAAAACTTCGCGTTGACCAACAACGGCACAAAAAAAAGCCAGGGCAAAAAGTAACCAAGACTGCGCGGAATGTTCAGTGCCCAACTTTGAAAATTAAGGCCTTCTCCAGCGAGGCGCCCGGAAAACTGTCGCGACCAAACGTGAGTGACGTGGGCAGCGCCCGCTATCTTTGCGAACGGAATGGCCCACGCCCCAAAGATCGACATCATTATTATGAGCCCAATCAAGTGTGGGATGTTCCAAATTTTCCGCAGTTCACGCGAACGCCACAAGACTGCGAGTACGATGGCGTAGAAAAAGAAAAGATGAGTCGGACCTTTGGCCAGCCAGGCGAGCCCAAGAAAAATCCATGGAAGAATCCAGGTAAACCATGGTGATCGGCTCTGTTCCCACCCGCTGATCCAGCAAATGAAGGCAATCGCAAAAAGCGAAACATAAAGGGCTTCGATCTCGATCAGACGCCCCTTCTCAATCATCCCAAAGTTCGTCAGCCAGATCAGAGCAGCGATTGCCGATCCGCGGGCGCCGAGGCTGGCGCGCGCGACCGTGATAAACGCGATCGCGACCGCGAGCACACAAAGCGCTGAAGGCAACCGGGCTGTCCATTCATTTCGACGTCCAAAAATCTTCAATGACACGGCCACCAGCCAGTTGATCAGCGGTGGTTTACGCAAATACGGTTCACCACCAACCTGCGGGACCATGTAATCACCGGTCTCGAGCATTCGTACCGCCGGTAAAATCCGTCGTCCCTCTTCTCCTTTAATCGCGAGAGAACCAAGCGCCGGGAGATAAATCGCCGCCCAGATGGCCAGCACAAGTAGAATTGCCGGCACGCGCGACATCGGCTGATTCTCACGAAGGCCAGTCTTCATGCAAATGCATTTCGTGAGAGCGTTGAAGCGTTTAAGAGTTAAAACCAGCCTTAGCCTCCACGATTTAACATTAGATCCCTTCGTCACCGACCTGAACCCGTGGCTTGACGATAAGGCTTCACGACGTTAATTTGAGCGTCTAGTCCGCGCTGATCGGAGTGGGAACTGGTGTCCCACTCTTTTTAGTCTGCGGGCTACATGTTTTTATGAACGCGGAATTTATTGCCATGCTCGATTACCTGGAACGGGAGCGCGGGATCAAACGCGAAATCCTGCTCGAAGCGGTCTCGAACGCGCTGCTTTCGGCCTCAAAGAAGAGCGTTGGCGCGTCGCGCGATCTTCGCATCGATATCAACCCGAAGACCGGTGAAATTCGCGCGCTGGCAAATTTGCTAGTGGCCGACCATGTCAGCAATCCACAGGACGAGATCGAGCTTTCAAGAGCACGCAAAATCAAACCGGACGCGAGTATCGGTGACACGGTCGAGGTAGAAGTGACGCCGCGAAATTTTGGCCGCATTGCCGCACAGACCGCTAAGCAAGCGATGATGCAGCGAATTCGGCAGGTCGAAAAGGAAATGATCTACGAGGAGTTCAAAGATCGTGCCGGCGAAATCGTGAGCGGAACGGTGCGTCGCTTCGACCGCTCCGATGTCATTCTCGATCTTGGGAAATTTGAAGCCATCATGCCCCAGCGCGAACGCGTGGTCGTGGAAGATTATAACGTCGGCGACCGGCTTCGCGCTTACGTGGTCGCGGTGGAAAACGGCATTCGCGGCCCCGAGATTATCGTTTCGCGTAGCCACCCGAATTTCGTGCGCCGTCTTTTTGAATTGGAAGTGAGCGAAATCGCCGATGGCACAGTCGAGATCCGTGGCATCGCCCGGGAAGCCGGTTATCGGACGAAAATCGCGGTCTGGAGCGCGAACGAAAAGGTAGATCCGGTTGGTGCCTGCGTCGGAATGCGCGGTTCACGGGTCAAAAATATTGTCCGCGAACTGAACAATGAAAAGGTGGATATAATCCGCTGGAGTTCGGACCCGAAGGAATTTGTGCTCGAAGCGCTTAAACCTGCCAAAGTGAAGAACCTTGTTTTCGATACGGAGAAGAAGAGCGTGCAGATCTCCGTCGATGAAGATCAACTTTCGCTCGCGATCGGAAAAAAAGGACAAAACGCACGTTTAACTTCGCGGCTCACTGGCTGGGAAATTAACATCGGCAAGGACATTTCGGCCACCACCGCGGTCGAACAAAAAGTCGCGCAAGCGGCGCAGACACTCGCAGGCGCCTTGCCAATTACCGAAGAACAGGCGCTCGCGCTTGTGAAATCTGGCTTCACGAATTTAGAAGGATTACGCGACGCGGATGTGCAGGATTTTGTCGATATCCTGGCGGTGGACGAGACGAAAGCGCACGAGATTCACGAGGCGGTCCATCAAAAGGAAGTCGCGCACTAAATATATGGCTCTGGTCTAACCCGCTCGAGCCATGAGCGTAATTTTAGAAGAACAACAATGGCAACAAAGACGAGCAGCAAGACCGCGGCGCGCAAACCGCCCGCCCGCAAGACTGCTATTGCCCACAAGCCGGCCACGCCGAAAGCAAAGGTTTCGAAGAAAAAACTAGAGGCTGGCACCGAGTCGGCGCATACACATGCAGCGGCGCGGGCGCAAACGCACGCTCAGCAGCCAGCATTACCAAAAACCACGCCGCAACCTGCTCCCGCGCTACGACATGAAATCGAGAGCGTGTCGCTCATCGACAAGAAAAAGGCCCGCAAAAAGGCTGAGGAAACTGAAGTAAAACCGAAGCGCCAGGTTCTGCCCCCGATTTCCCGCATTCGAGCATCGTTGGAAACGCCGGTTGCTCCCTCAAAGGCGATCACGCCGGCAAAGCCAGAACAACCGCCTCCAGAAGAACCGCCGGGTACCATTATTGCCGATGGTACAACTGCGCCGCCGGCAGAGGCCCAGGTGGAGCCTCAGAAAGTCATCCATATCAAACCTCCAATCATCGTCAAGCAATTGGCAATCGAGCTGGGACTAAAACCGCACCAGCTCATCGCCGAGCTGATGAGTTTCAACATTTTCGCGAATATCAACCAAACAATCGAGCCGGACATCGCGTCGAAGATCGCCGAGAGCCACGGCTTCGTTTTGGAAAAAGAGCGCCGTGAGAAGGGCGCCGGTGTTCACAAGATCGAAGAGGTTATCGTCGCGCCTCCTCCCCCGGTCATTGAAAAGGAAGAAGAACTCAAGCCACGCGGTCCCATCATTACCTTCATGGGACATGTTGATCACGGCAAGACTTCGCTAATGGATGCAGTCCGCAAGACGCGGGTGGCCGCAGGTGAAGCTGGCGGGATTACACAACATATCGGCGCCTACAGCGTCGATCACAAGGGAACGAAAATTACCTTTATCGATACTCCGGGCCACGCGGCTTTCACCGCTATGCGCGCGCGCGGTGCCAACGTTACCGACATCGTCGTGCTGGTGATCGCAGCGGATGATGGCATCATGCCGCAAACGATTGAGGCGATCAATCACGCCAAGGCCGCGCCCCATGTGAAGATCATGGTTGCACTTAACAAGGTCGATCTTCCCTCGGCCAACATCGACCGGGTGAAGAAACAATTGCAAGAACGCGAGCTCACGCCGGAGGATTGGGGAGGCGAAACGATCGTTTGTCCCGTCTCTGCAACCAAAGGCACAGGCATCGATCAGCTGCTCGAGATGATGACGCTGCAAGCCGAAGTGATGGAACTGAAAGCATCGCCCAATGCCACTCCGCGCGGCACTGTGATTGAAGCGCAAATCGAAGCAGGGCGTGGTCCCACTGCCACCGTTATCGTGCAAATGGGAACGTTGAAGATCGGCGATCCTTTCATTTGCGGCGATTACAGTGGCAAAGTGAAATCGCTCCTGGACGATCGCGGCCAACCAATCAAGAAAGCTGGTCCCTCGACGCCGGTAAAAGTGCTCGGTTTCACCGGGCTGCCAAACGCGGGCGATGAACTTCTCGTCATGGATTCGGAACGCTCGGCGAAAACTCTAAGTGAGGAACGTTTGCTCGCGAAACGCGCCGATAAATTGACCGTGCCACAGCGCGCCACCCTTGAGAGCCTGCTCGAGGCGGCCGACGGGAAAAAAGTTCTGCGCATTGTTTTGAAATGTGACGCACAAGGCTCGCTTGAGGCATTGATCGGTGCACTGCAACAGATCGAAAGTAAAAAGATCGACTTGGAGATCATTCACTCAGCGGTTGGTCCCATTTCAGAATCGGATATTTTGTTGGCGAGCGCATCGAACGCGGTCGTGGTCGGCTTTAATGTGAAGGTTGAGAACATGGCCGTCTCCGCGGCAAGACGGGAGGGCGTCCAAGTCAAGCTTTACAGCATCATTTACGAACTGCTCGATCAAATCAAAGAAGCAATGGCCGGCCTGCTCGAGCCCGAACATCGAGAGACGGGGATCGGACATGCCGAAGTGAAACAGGTTTTCGAACTGAGCAGGGGTATCGTCGCTGGTTGTCTCGTCACAGATGGTCGGATAGCCCGCGCCGCGCGCGCCCGCGTGCTCCGGAAACGACAGCCGGTTTACGACGGCGGGATTTCAACGCTGCGCCGTTTCCAGGATGATGTGAAAGAAGTGCGTTCAGGCCTTGAATGCGGCATCAAGCTCGGCGACTTCAGTGAATATCAAGTGGGCGACATTATCGAGTGCTACCAACTCGAAGCGATCGCCCAGAAACTCTAAAGAAAAAGTTGAAGAGTCGGTAGCTGAGAACTGAGAGATTCGTAATTACCCGTTCTTTTTTCTCAAACATCAACACTCAACTTTTCCAAGAATGAAACACCGAATGCTACGCGTAAACGAGCTCTTGAAACGAGAGCTGAGCGGAATCATCGCACGTGAAATGAGTTTCGAAGGCGCGCTGGTCACCATCAACCATGTCGATGTAAGCGCTGATCTAAAGAATGCGCATGTGTTTGTCAGCGTTCTTGGATCGGATCGCGCCGAGAACGTCATGAGCAAACTCGCGTCTCATCGTGCAACCTTGCAGGCTGAGCTTGCCCGTCACGTTACTATAAAATACACGCCGCATCTCATTTTTCATCTCGATGATTCCATCGAACGCGGCGCCCGGGTCATTGAGATTCTGCAAGAGATCGAAACGCCCCGCAGCGATCACGAGTGAGCGCGGCACGATCCAAACTCGACGAAATCGGACGGGTATTGCGGGAACATGAACGTTTCGCGGTGTTAAGTCACGTTCGTCCCGATGGCGACGCACTTGGCAGCCAACTCGCGCTTGCACTTTCGCTTCAGCAGCTCGGGAAGAAAGTTCGTGTGTGGAATGAAGATGGAATGCTTGAGAAGTATTCCTTCCTACCGCGCGCGGATTTATTGACCAAGCCGCCCCACACTGGGGAAGATGTTGATGTTGCGATCGCGCTGGACACTGCAATTCAAAATCGGCTCGGAACAGCGTTTGCAGCCGTTCGCTCAACGGGACTTTGGATTAACATCGACCACCATCTCAGCAATCCAGGCTACGGCGATCTAGTTTATGTTGATCCAACCGCACCGGCCACCGGCCAAATTATTTTTGACCTGATTAAAAACCAGGGTTTCCCGTTCAATCGCGAGATCGCCGAAAATCTTTACGCCGCGATCTCCACCGACACCGGATCTTTCCAATATCCCAAAACGAGCGCGCGCACTTTCGAAATTGCGGCGGAGCTCGTCTGCAGCGGCATAGATGTTGGGCGGCTAAGTCAGCAACTTTATGAGAATTATCCACGACGCCGCATGGAACTATTGCGGGAACTGCTGCGGACCATGCGTTTCGAACGTGGCGGTCGCGTCGCAAGTTTTAGCCTGACCTTGAAAACGGCCGCAGATCTGCAGGTTCTACCGGAGGACAACGAAGGTTTAATCGATCACCTCCGCGCGATTCGCGGCGTTATCGTCGCCGTCTTTTTCGAAGAACTGGCCGACGGCAAAGTGCGTGTCAGTATGCGCTCGAAAAGTGATGCCGTTGATGCCTGTGCCATCTGTCAGAAATTTGGGGGCGGGGGGCATACGCTTGCGGCGGGGGCGCGCATACGCGGAACACTCGCCGAAGTTGAAAAGAACGTTCTGGAGGAAATTTGTGACGTCGTTAAGCCCGACTCCTGACGGCGTCCTGCTGGTCGACAAGGCCGAAGGGATGACTTCGCATGATGTTGTCGCGCTGGTCCGCCGGAAGCTCGAGATAAGAAAAGTGGGCCACTGCGGAACCCTCGACCCGATTGCTACCGGATTGCTTCTCTTGACGATTGGACGCGGAACAAAAGTCCAGGATTTGCTCATGAGCGAGGATAAAGAATATGCTGGTACCCTCACACTTGGCATAACGACCAGTACGCAAGATCGAGAAGGTAAAATCGTGGATCAGCGCGATGTGCCGCCGCTCGATAAAACCGCCATCCGCGCAGCGTTCGAAAAATTCCGGGGCGACTTTTATCAACTGCCCCCGATGGTCTCGGCGAAAAAGCACGCTGGCGTTCCCCTTTATAAACTGGCGCGACAAGGGCGAGTCGTCGAGCGCGAGCCACGTCTCGTCCATGTGTATCGTTACGGCATTGATCGCATCTCACCTCCAGAAATCGACTTCAGCGTCGTTTGCAGCAAAGGCTTTTATGTGCGCACCTACGTTCACGACATCGGCGAGGAGCTCGGTTGCGGCGCGCATTTAAAATCGCTCCGGCGCCTGAAGTCCGGACGTTTCGAGGTCGATCATGCGATCAGCGTCTCGCAGATTAAAGATACTTCGTCCGAGGAAATTCTGAACCGCATCCTTAGCCTGCCGGAAGTTTCGCGCATGCGCGGTGCATAGATTAAGAATGGAAATTCTTCGTTCAATTGTAGAACTGGACAGCCTGTGCGGACCACTTTTCCTGGCGATCGGAGTCTTCGACGGCGTCCATCTTGGTCATCAGGCGGTCATTTCTACTGCCACTACTCATGCCCGTTCGGCAAATGGAACCCCCCTCGTTGTGACTTTTGATCCCCATCCGGTCAAAGTGCTGCGTCCGCATCACGCGCCTCATTTGCTCACTGCTACGCAACACAAAATCGCCTTGATTCGCGACTTGGGCGTCGAACACCTACTCGTGATCAACTTTGACAAGAAATTCGCAGCCATTTCACCGGAGAAGTTTATTGGAGAACTCCTCGCGCATTCAAGACCGCTGCGCGAAATCTGCGTCGGCCACGAATGGTCGTTTGGGAAAGATCGAAGCGGGAATCTCGATCTTCTCAAAAGTCTTGGCGCGCAATTTGATTTCAATGTCGTTGGAATTCCGCCCGTGATGGTAAGTGGCAAAGTGATTAGCAGCACTGCCATCCGGCAGGCGGTGGAAAATGGCGATTTCCCGAAAGCAGCCGAGATGCTTGGTCGGGAGTACACCATTCTCGGTACCGTTACGCGCGGCGACAATCTCGGAAAAAAAATCGGATTCCCGACCGCGAACCTAAGCGCACACAGCGAGCAATTTCCGCCAAACGGCGTTTATCTCGCCGAAGCATGGATCTGCGGCGTTTCATATCACGGTGTTATTAATCTTGGTTATCGCCCGACCGTTAGCAGCGGCAAATCCGAGCGCGTGCTAGAAGTTCACCTGCTCGATTTTAATCGCGACATTTATGGCCAAGACGTCGAAGTGCGATTCGTGAGCTACCTGAGACCAGAACGAAAGTTCGACAGCGTGGAGGTGCTGGTACAACAAATCGAACTCGATGTTCGGCGGGCGCGCGAACTTTGCGCGACCTGATGCATCACATCATCCTCGCTTGCGACCTGCGCAAGTCTGCAAAAACGCTGACGCTGAGCTAAGACTGCAATTCGCTCGCCTTTGCGATGGCAGCGATAACGCCGGCAATCATGACCAGAATTCCACTGCCGAATGCGAGCGCAAAAAGCCACAAGGCCGGCAGCGTCGCCAGACGTTCCATTGCGACTACGACAAAGCGCCCTCCATCCGACGCGAGATAAGCCAGGGCGCTTGCGAGCAACGTGGCTGCCAAGAGGATTGCGCCGCGAAGCGACCGAGGTGAACGGCGCGGCGCAGGCAATTGTCGCAACACGCCGGCCGTAAAGCCGTTGTCATCTATGTATGGCGCTGCCTCTCGCAATTGTTGATCCACTGGATCTTCGTGGCTTATTTCGTTCATTTTAATCGGGGCCCCACGCAGCCAGCGTCCGTTTCAGTTTTTCGCGGCCACGCAAGACATTGGTCTTCACCGTGCCAAGCGGAATGTCGAGGACACGCGCAGCTTCATCATGCGATAAACCATTCTGGCAACAAAGCAAAACCGCCGAGCGTTCATGCAGCGGAAGCAAACTCAACGCGTGCATAAGATCGTGTTTTAGACCTGGATCGGACACTTGAGGATCCTGCTCGGCTTGAAGTTGCTGTTCATCAATCCCGACAAATTCTTTCCGCCGCCGCGTGTCTTCTCGAAAGCAGTTGTACGCGATCCGATAAAGCCAAGTGGAAAAGCGCGCTTCACCACGAAAACTGCGGATGTTCTTGTAAGCCCGCAGGAAAGTTTCCTGTGACAGATCATCGGCAAGCGCGAGGTCCGTTCGAGTGAGGTGTCGCAGCAGGCCTCGTACGCTGGATTGATGCCGCCGGACCAATTCGCCGAAAGCGTGTTGATCATCATCAACAAGAACCCGCGCGACAAGGTCTGCATCCGTTAGCTCCACGCCCGCAGATTATTCCACAGAGGGGGGATTGTCCTTTCTGCCTTCCAACTTCCACACCAGCAGGTAACCCGCCCCAATTAGGGCTGGAATCATGCCAAGCGTCCATACGCCGCTGTCCCAGTCGGCAATCACTCCTAGAAAGATCACAAGGCCGAGCCCGACCATCAGGAGCAAGACACCACGACGCATGTCCGATCGTTGGCGCTGCGCTGGCGGTGGATTCAACAGGGCCGCAGGTACTTCCTGACCCTTTTCGACCATCAGACGGACAGTCCTGTGCAAAGCTCGCGTCTTTGAAAACCCAAAATACATGATAACCGCGACGATCAGCACCGGAGCACCAAACACAGTCAGCATTGTAACCACGACTATCGGGATTACGCGCGATGGAATGTCATCGCCATGCGAGTCGGCATCTTTGTCTTCAACTGCGTCTTTGTCACTTCCGACTCGCATGTGGACGCCTTTCTTGAACTTCTTATCGAACCGTCGCCGAATCTGGTCGCCGAGATCGCCTGAGGCCGCCGTGGTGGCGCTTGGCGCAACCGAAACGGCCGGTATAGGTTGCGTGGGGCTAACCGCGGGGGAAACGGCTGGGACTTGGGCGAAAGCACTGACCGCGAGCGCAACCGAGCA
>QHOQ01000259.1 GCA_003219355.1 Verrucomicrobiota bacterium | reverse complement strand
CCTCTTCCGCCTTCTTAGCTTCATCTTCGGCTTTTTGGACCGCATCCTTGTCAACGCCCGGAGGCAGGTTCTTCTCGGCCTCTTTCGCCGCATCCTGCGCTTGATTCGCTCCCTTTTCCGCGTCTACTACTTTTTGGAATTCCTTTTTGCCGTCGTCGGTCTGCTTAAACTCCTTGTCTAACTCTCCTTCAAGCTTTTCGACCTCTCTCTTCGCCTTGTCGTAGTTGTCACGGTCGGCCTGCGTTGCCCCTGGTGCGTTGGCTTTTTCTTTAGCAGCGTCCCTCTGATTCAATAGTTCGATGTAATGTTTGTTTTTATAGCAAAACGTATGGAAAGCGTATGTGTAATCGAACTGCGCAGCTTTCTTCTTTTTCTCCGCGTCGTCCGCAGCTTTTTTCTTGTCCACCCAATCCTGGACCGGTTTTGGCCACTTCTTTTTCTTTTTGTCTTTTTTCGGCTTCTCTTGGGTCTGGGGAGGAGGCGACTCGGTCGATTGACCTTGATTATCTGAAATCTCAAACGTGCCGCCGCCCGGTTCGGCTTGAGCGTATTGGTCCGGTTTCTCCAAGTCTTTTGCTTTGGCGGTCGTCAGTTCAACTTTTTCAAAGATAGTGTCGATGCCTTGATCAACTTTTTTCCTGGTCGCGGGCGTCATCGGCCCCTTTTCCTCGACCTGTTTGTAAACGACCTTCTTTAAGTCATCCTTCGTCGCCGGCGGCGCTCCAGTTATCTCGGAAATCTCCGGATCGCTCCACGTGCTCCACTGCACGACGATGTCTTTTTGCTTTTGCTTGTCGTGATAGGGCAAATCTCTGAAGTTGCCGTCTTTCTGGAGCTTGTCGGCCGCATCATATTTCGAAGTACAGATACGCACCAAATCTCTGGCTTGTTTCGCCGGAATATGCGAATCAGGATTTTGGGGCACGTTCGGATCGCCAGTGTTGACGACCAGATCGCCAGTCACACCTTTGCCCACCGGCGGTTTGTTGCGCGCGACGCAAACACCGTCTACCGGAACTGTCGCCGTGCCGTGTGGATCGATCATCACGGTCTCACTCTTCGGACAGACATAGTCCTGGTTCTTTTCGCTTTTTGATTCGAGGACCATCGGCGGGACGACGCAGTTGACCGGCTGATCCGTCACGTTATCGATCTTAAGATCGGCAACGTGACCAATCGTTTCACCGGTACCTTCGTTGTCGATCTTGACTTGGCCATCTTGAATAAGCCTTTCCAGAAAGTTTCCAGTGGGCAAAGCCGTCGCATTCTCGGTAACACCGCGGTGCCCTTTGTTCGAGTTGTCGCAGTGGATAACGCGAATTATGAGGTGAACTGTTTGACCATTTTCCTTGGTCAGCGCAACGTCCGTAGTACCGACGCTGCTGCCCATCATTTGAACGCCGCCACCAGTTCCATCTTCTTCCTTGGCGTGACCATGGTCCTTTTCCGTCGAATTACCCTTTACCCGACCCGTGTTACCCTTCCACTCAGGCGGATACCATACACCAGTCCAACTATTATTGTCACAGACCGTGACGTGATAGATGTTCGGCTTGTTTGGAATTCTGAGGGGATTCTTGAAGTCCGTCGGTTGTTTAGCAGATCCTTCCCCGTGGTCCTATGTCCTTTGCGCCCCACGACCTGCCGATTGACAAGGTCAATAATGCGGAGACCAACGCAACTCTCGATAATCCCTTCCAAGAAACAGGCTTCATGAAGTTGATTCTCGGTTTAGCGAAATAGTTTGTTCGCTGCGTTCTTTGGCGGATCCCGAAATTCCGTGGTAATGATTACCGCTTCTATTTAACTTCGGCAGTCGCCTTTTCGAGGCCCTGGTAGGGCTTGAAAGCTTCTTTTGCTTTATCAAGCTCCTTCTCGGCCTGTTGAACTTGCTTCATCTGATTTTTGGCTGCATCGGATGCGGCCCAGTCTTTCGCGGCTTGTTTTTTGGCATTCTCCAGGTCCGCCTCGAGTTGTTTCAGCTTGTCGCGGTCGGCCTTCGCATCTTCCTCAGAGAAATGGGTCTTCTTTTTCAACCCGTCAATCTCCGCCTGGGTACTTTTAACCCCGGGGTTATCAACGACCGCTGAATTTTTCCATGTATTATAGGTCACGCGCTCGCTGTCTACGGCGGCCTGCGCCTGAGTAAGAGCGAATTTCCTATTCTCGATTTCATCCGACGTGGACGGTACCAAATCATCCGGAACCTTTTCTCCAGCTTTGATCGCGTCTTCGTAGGCCTTGGCCCAGTCAGCGTGAAGTTTCTTGCCCTCATCCGACTGATCAAATTGCTTGTCCAGCTTCTTCACTAAATTGCTGAACTTCTTCCATCCCTCAGCGGTGCCGGCGTCCGCTGCGAGCGTTTTAAACTTGGGATCGGCATCACGAATCTTTGTTAATGCCTTCTTATAAGCAGTTTTCGCCTTCTCCAGATTCTCGATTGTGGTCAGCGTCTGCTGTTTGTCGGTAGGCGTTCTTTCAACCGTCGGCGGGACAGCGGGCGCATCATCCGAGACGTTGATCGGCCCGGGAGGCTCGATATCTCCTTTCGCCTGCTCGCCGGTTAGCTCGACATCGGTGAAGGGGTTGGTCTTGACGACCTCAGGCTCTGTTTTTTTCGGTTTCGGTTTTTCCGGTCTCTCTTGCGTCTGTGGAACCGGTGGACCGCCCGCGGCAAACGGATCAGGTTCCGCTCTACGCTGACCTATTCCACCCAAATCAACATTGACGCCGACCCCTACTCCTACTGCGCCGCCGCTGTCACCGTGGTGCTTACCTTTCCCGCCTTCGTGATGTTTGGATGTGGTTTTCGCGGTTTCGGTCTTGCTGGAAGGAGCTTTGGTAGAAGTATTTTTGCCTGGCGCGCTTTTCTGAGGTGTGCTGGGTTTGCTCTTGCTACCCCCGCCGCCTCCGCACGTGCAAGGCGAACAAGGGCAGGGGTTACAAGGACAAGCGGGTGTTTTCCCGGACGCGTCTGCACCGGCGAGGATGAAAATCCCCGCGGTGAAGATAGCAATAGCGCGCAACATTATTTGGCAAGAGAGGCCAGTGGCAGAAGAAATGATTGTCCGTTCGAGAGCACGATCTGGAGCCTCTTATCCGCGGTAAAGACAGACTTCGGCCAGTCCACCTTTGTGTAAGCATAACTGCCGTGCGGCCCCAATATTTTGTTCAGGTTGATGCCAACCCCCGTCCCTCTATATCCGGAAGTGTCCGCTTGTGGACTTAGTGATAAAGGCAAACCCGTATTTTCTTCGTGGCCGACCTTCCGATCTTCGCGGAAGACCGGTTTAATGAGGGTGCCGCTCTTGTCTAGCAGCGCGATCTGGCTCGGCTTAACAATCTTCTTGTCCGCGCCAAAGATCTTAATGATGAGGCGCGCATTTTGCGGAGACGATTGTCCGAGCGTATCTCCAACCGTGTCAATGGTGAAAGCACCCTCTGTCGTTGTTTTGCGAACTGGGGTCAGCGGCGCGCTGGCGGGCGGAGCTGAGGCCCACCATGACCAGGGCAGCGATGTAACCGGATGCTTTCATCGGTGTCTCCGTTTCGTGAGCGTCGATGCTGCTGTGGAAGGTAATTCTATGTCAAGATTTAAAGGGAATGGGCAGCGAGGGACTTCCAGGCAATAATTGTTCGCAGCTTGCAAATCGGAGATCGGCAATCGAGAATCAAAAAATCTCGCGCGGGTGTAGTTCAATGGTAGAACGGCAGCTTCCCAAGCTGCACACGGGGGTTCGATTCCCCTCACCCGCTCGTTGACCTAGTTGTTGCCCACGACACCTTGTGGCGGCAGTCCTTCAATTACAAGACACCGTTTCGTGCGGCCGCTATCGCGAATCCCTTCAATTACCTCCCTGCCGATAACAACATTGCCGTCCGTGTCGCGGGCGACTATCCACGGACGTAACATGTCGGTGAATTTCTTTGGTTTTGTCTTTCGTTTTTTGTTCATTGTTTTG
>QHOQ01000258.1 GCA_003219355.1 Verrucomicrobiota bacterium | reverse complement strand
ACATTGCGCTTGGCCGCTATCGTGCTGGCTCCTCTCAAACTGCGATGTTGTGACATAACGTGGAGGCTGAAGAGTTGAAGGGTGAAAAGAGCCGGCACATTACGCTGCGACCGGAATTTTTCAAATGGAGATCGTTCATCCGCATCCGCCCCGCGCACCGCGTACACAACTGGGCATTTTGATGACTGCTCTTATCGTGCCGGCTACAGCGCGAGCAGAACGAGCGCGTTCCAATGGTTTTTGCTTAATGCGTCACTTCGGATTC
>QHOQ01000257.1 GCA_003219355.1 Verrucomicrobiota bacterium | reverse complement strand
ATACCCAATTTTGGGGACGGCTGTTATTGGACGATGTTCGCGCGTCTTTATAATTGATTGCTTAGAATGATGTACGGCCCGCAGGTCGTGACTTGGTGATAAATATGGAAGCGCTCCGTCAGTAATTTTTGCCAATAACCGAGACGAGTTTGCCGGATGATCAAATAGACTCCGTCTGGCGCGGCCCATTTTTCGAGGACGGCATCTTCATTCAACACACTGCGGTTCGGATAAGAGTCAACGAAAGAATCGTCGTCCGTCGGCCGATTAAGGAGAAGAAATTTCCGATTTAGGTAAAAGACAAGGCTGCTCCCTTGATGCAATGCGCCCTCGTAAACAACTTCGCCTTTGTCGCCGAGTCGCTCGTTCAGAAAGCGGCTGGCATTTGCGAGTGAGAAGTGCGGCGCCATTCGCGCGACGCCGTCG
>QHOQ01000256.1:3634-4285 GCA_003219355.1 Verrucomicrobiota bacterium | reverse complement strand
CCTTATTTCGTTTGGGATCCGCTGGCCGCCTGAGTCGGCAGTCCGCAATGAAATCACGGCGAGCGCGCCAAGGGCAAATCCGCAGAACATAATCACGGCCGTACCACAGATGCGCAACGCACGCGGCATTCGATCCCAGATCGTCGCCGCCCCAAGCGCGAATGCGCTCCACATGCTCATTGAGTAATAATCCTGGCGTTGCCCAATCAAAAGGACCGGTAGAAAAACCACGCCCATCCAACAAAGCGGAAGTGCGTCGGCAAATTCAATCTCGCGCGGCCGCATCACGCGCCGCCACGCGAAAATCACTCCGGGGAAGACCGCAAGGAGCCACGGAAACCACCATCCGAAATGTAACCCAATGAATTGCAACCGGGGAACGTCGTCATCATCTCCGAAAATACGGCCCAGCCAATCATTGCTGACCAGCCGGTGAAAAACTCCGGGGAAATTTCGCGCGGCCCAAATGTACCAGGGCGCAACGATTAACAGAAAGATCAACAAATACGACCAGTGGAAAAGACCCCGAAATCGAAGTCGGGCCTCGCGGTAGAAAATTCCGAGCAGAAAAGGAATGGTGATGAGGTAGACCAAGCCGAGAATACTTTTGGTCACGCACGCAAGGGCCGCGCAAATCCAGAAGCCGGCGAA
>QHOQ01000256.1:1629-3564 GCA_003219355.1 Verrucomicrobiota bacterium | reverse complement strand
ATGATGATTCGTCCCAAAAGAAACGTGCCGCAGCAAGAAAGATAAATCAGACCAGCCAGAAAACCCTGCCAGTAATCGCGCAATCGCTCTCCGATTAGAAATGTGAGGGCGACGGTGACGACAATTGCCAGAGCGATCGGTAAACGCGCGGCAGCCTCGTTGGTGCCAAAGGTTTTGTAGGAAAGGACGATTAGCCAATAAAGCAGAGGCGGTTTTTGCAGACGCGGCAAGCCATCGTTGGTCGGTAACAGCCATTGATGCGATTCGATCATCTCGCGAGCAGCACCGGCGTATTGGCTATCGGTTTCATTGTAAAGATCGCCCCAGCCGATCGTCGCGACGTGCAAAAGCGCTGCCAGCGCAATCAGAATAGCAAAAAGCGCATGGCGTGTAGACGGCGGATTAATGGCCGGCGGCTCAAGGAGAGTCTCTTCGATCCTGAAAACGCGGGTACCTGCGATCATCGATGTGTCACCCTGTTCCTCGGACATGCGTGTCCGGTAAACGCGAGCGTGCATCGACTCCCGGTTTCCGATATTTTTCCCATTCTCTAGGCAGGCGGAGCAGTTTCGCCGCCGGCATCTCGATCAACGCGAGTGATTGGCGGCATTCGACGATTAGCACATTGTCCTTTGGTCGAATGACGCGGAATTCGCACCAAAATTTCGCACGCTTCAGTTCATCGAGCCAGCTTTCAATGACGAGTCGATCGCCAAGTTTGGCGGCGCGACGATAGTCGATCTCAGTGCGTACGACCACAGGATATCTTTGAGTTTGCGCCATTTCTGCGAGCGCAAGACCGCGTTCTTCGGCCAGCAGTGTGCGTGCTGTTTCGACGAACCGGAGATAGGCGATATTGGATACGACACCACCGCAATCAGTATCGAAAAACATCACCTGCACTTTTGTTCGGATACGCGGCATTGCGGCAGTCACAAACAACAATCATCCGGGAAGGCCTTCGAAAGCAACGGCAAACGTCCTGCGAACCGGGAATCAATTGTAAACCCAGTCAGGCCGACGCCGAAGATCTTTGCAAGATCGACAAGACAGCATTGATTGCTTGATCAACGCTGACTGCTTTCATACAACGAAAATCAATCGGACATTCGCGCAAGAAGCATGGGCTACATTCTACTTGATGCCGCACAATAATATGCCGATCGCCAAGCGGTCCGGTAAGGCGAGGCTCGGTCGAACCAAAGATAGCGACCGTCGGGACACCGAGCAAAGAAGCAAGATGCATCGTGCCGGTATCATTCGTCAGCAATAAGCGGCACTCGCGCAGTTCGTCGATCAGTTGCTCGAGCGTTGTTTGGCCAATGCGATTTACGCATGAATGGCCGAGCGTCTTGGCAATCGTCTCGCCGATGGCCATGTCCGTCGCCGTTCCCAAAAGAATCCATTGCACGGATAATTCCGCGACAACCGCTGCTGCCACTTCGGCGAACCGTTGCGGCAACCATCGCTTGGCGGATCCGTACTCCGCGCCAGGAGAGAGGCCGAGTTTCACCGGTTCGTCTGCTCGAGGAACGGTCCCCGCGCCGTCCGCAATATCAGGAACGCGACGGAGCGCTTTTCTCCAGCTATCTTGAACGATCGCGCCTAGTTCGCGTGCAACTCGCAAATAACGATCTGCCTGATGGTCGATCGGCCCGGTTTTTTCGCGTTCGTAAATGATCTGATTGAGCAACCAACTGCGGAAATGACCGCGATAACCGACTCGTCGCGGAATTTCGCTCAGCCAGGTTTCCACCGCCGTGCGCAAAGAATTTGGAAAGAGAATCACGACGTCGAAACGCGGCTGATGTCGGATGGAGCGGACCGTTGCGAGAAGGGACCTATTCGGGAGCGGGATAATTTCGCTTACTTCCGGAACTAACTTCCACATCGCCGCGATCTTTGACGGCACAGCGACGGTAATGTGCGCGTCTG
>QHOQ01000256.1:0-1587 GCA_003219355.1 Verrucomicrobiota bacterium | reverse complement strand
GAATGAGGATTCGAAATGGCTTTAGATCTTGAGCCGAAACGTTGGATGGCAGATGGACGCCGCGTCTGTAGCGCGCGAGAAGGAAATCGGGCTTGGGGGTTTTCCAGCGATTATGCACCCAGAACCAGTCTTCCGGCGCGCGGCGGATCTGTGAGGCGATAAGCTCGTTTATTTTCGCGGTAAGCGATTCCACAGATCCCGCCTTGCCGTCCAGTGCTGGCGATACAATGATCCGCCAGTGCGCGCGTCCATCCGTGTAGATCGCCACGCCAACCAGTGCCGCACCGGTGCGCTTTGCCAGCAATGCAGGCAGCGGGGAAGTCGAAGCTAAACGGCCAAAGAACGGGACCCATAAACCGTGGTCGCCGGCGTGTTGATCGCTCAAAATGCCGATCGCACCGCCGTCGCGAAGCAGTTTGATCGCTTTTTCGAAACCTTCTCTTCGATCAAACATTTCGACTCCGGCCCGTCCGCGCACGCGACGCACGTGTTCATCGATAAACCGATTACCGAGCTTTTGGTAAATGGTGCTATTTCTAACGTAACCGATGAATTTAGGCAGGATGTGCGCGAACAACTCCCAGTTGGCAAGGTGGCTCAGAATGAGCACAACCGGGTGCCCCGCACGCAATTCCCGGTGGATAGCATCCAAGTTTTCCGCCTCAATTTGCGCCGCCATCTTTTCTAGCGGCATGGATGTAAGTTTGACGCTGCACAAAAGATTGGCGCCCAACCGTTGAAAATGGCGGCGCACCAGGTGGCGCAATTGCCGCGGTGATTTTTCATTTCCAAAAGCGATGGAAACGTTCCGTCTAGCCAAGCGTCGATAACCAGGAAGAATGAGCCAGGCACAGAAGCCGAGAAATTCTCCCAAAACAAACAGGAGCGGTAACGACAGCGCTCTGGCAATCGCCGACCCCGCGCGATAGAGAAGATAAACGATGAAATCGAGCATGCGGGATCGGCAGTGTCGCGCGCCAGCGTCGCAGGGTAAATTTGCCTGCGCCTTGCTTCAACCAATATAATATCGGCGTGTTGCCACGGGACATCCATTCCGTCCGTTCGGATTTTGCGCGCGTCATTGCGCGGAAATTCGACCATGGCCGGTTCCTCGTGATCGGCGTCGGCGAATCTGAAAAACTGGAGCGGCAATTTGGTGAATTGGGAAGAGAAGCCGTCATTACTGACAGTGGTGTCGGCGGTGCGACGACACTTCCACAGGGCGAGCCAGCACACTTTGAGGTGGCAGTCTGGTTTTATTCCGCGGAAGAAGGTGACGACGATCGGATTTGCAAAGAACTTTCACGCTGCGCGAATTGCATTATTCTGGTACCTGGTGCGGGCGCGAGCATCGCCAATCGACGCTCGCAACTTGTCAGATGTTTTCGCCGATTCGGATTGCTGCCCGATTACGAATGCGATCTGAGCAAGCTTGACCCCGGGGCAATACTCATCCGACGCCAACCGAGCGAGACTGGCGAGACGCTTATTCCCGCGGTGGAAACGGCTTTCGCGAGACTCACGACGCGGCTTAGCAGCTTAGAGCGAATGCTGCGGACGCGCATATCGGAACTGGAAGCTGCCGAT
>QHOQ01000207.1 GCA_003219355.1 Verrucomicrobiota bacterium | reverse complement strand
GCAAGGCACACGATGCATTGTCGATCTTCGACAGCAGCGAAGCCGAAGCGCTGCACGCTCTCGCAAATTATCTTCTCGAACGCGAGTATTGATTGCAGAGGCAGCGCGCCGCACCGCTGTGACCTTATGCCAGCGCGAGATTCGGATCGATCTCGTCTGTCACTTTGGATTCGAATCCTGCCTGTAATCGTAACAACGCGGCAAATGCAATCATCGCCGCGTTATCCGTGCACAACCAAGCCTCGGCGCTCTTGAATTTACATCCTTGGCGCGCGCACGCGTCGCGCAATTGTCGCCGTAGTTCGCCGTTGCAGCTCACGCCGCCGCTCACCGTCACAACAGCGACATTCTCCTTCTGCGCAGCCGCGATGGTCTTGCGCACCAGCACATCCACAATTGCCTGTTGGAATGACGCACAAAGATCCTCAACGTAATCGCCTTTTAACTTGGGCAACAAATATCGGACCGCGGTTTTTAATCCGCTGAAACTGAAACTTTCCGAATCAAGCATGCTACGCGGGAGATTGAACCGGGTCGGATCGCCGTTATGCGCACGTTTTTCAATTTCCGGGCCTCCGGGGTATCCGAACCCAAGCATCTTGGCCACTTTATCGAATGCTTCGCCGGCAGCGTCGTCAACCGTGCGTCCGATCAACTGGTAATCGGCCAGCCCATCCACTCGAAGCAACATCGTGTGTCCGCCGCTAACAATGAGTGAAATGTTCGGGTTCACTTCACCGTCTCCGAAAAATGGCGAAAGCAAATGGCCTTCGAGGTGATTGATCGCGAGGTAAGGTTTTCTGAAACCAGTCGCCAGACCTTTGGCAATCGAGGCGCCGATCATCAACGAACTTGCGAGGCCGGGTCCGCTGGTTGCTGCGAAAGCGTCCACATTTTCCATGTCGATCTTGGCATTGCGTGTGGCGCTCTCAAGCAAGCGGGGCGCGTGGACGAGGTGATTGCGCGAGGCAATCTCGGGCACGATTCCCCCATACTTTTCATGCTCGGCGATTTGCGAGGCAATTTCGCTCGCCAGCAGCTCCGACCCGGGGTGGCCGTTACCGCCGCGCAAGATCGCGACGGCCGTCTCGTCGCAGGAGGTTTCGAGCGCGAGGATCGTTTTCATCTGAATGGAAAGACGCGCGCCGGCGCGTCCCATTTTTTTGGACGACGCAGAGGTCGTCCTCCAAATCATTTCTTTACCGCTTCGCCCTTCGGCGCATTTTGCTGCGCGTAAATCATGACTCCCTTCAGCGCGTCGATCGCCCGCAACGTCTGTGGATCTTTCGCCTTGATGATGTCTTTTTCTTCGTCTGGTTTCGCGTTGTCGGCGTTGCGCAACGAGAAGAGTGTGCGCTCCTGCTCTGCCGTCATTGGAACGCGAATATTCGGCGTCACGCCATTTCCCTGTATGATCTGCCTGCTCGGCGTGTAGTATTTTGCCGTGGTAAAGCGCACCGCCGAACCGTCTGGCAACTGCATGACATTCTGCACGGAACCCTTCCCGAAGGTCGTTTCGCCAACGAGGATCGCGCGATGCAAATCCTTGAGCGCCCCGGAAACGATCTCCGCGCCACTCGCGCTGCCTCCGTTAATCAGGAGCGCCATGGGAAAAGGCGGACGCTCTTTTCTCGCTCCAGAGGTTGAGTAATCATGCTGCTGGGAAGCAACCCGACCTTGAGTTGAGACGACTTTTGTATTGGGCGGCAAAAATTGAGCACAGACGTCCACTGCGCTGTTCAAAAGCCCGCCTGGATTATTCCGAAGATCGAGAATGAGCGCCTGCATCCCCTGCTTTTGCAATTCGTCGAGAGCTTTCGATAATTCCTCGGCCGTCGGCTCGTTGAACTGAATCAGCCGGATGTAGGCGATCTGGAATGGGCCGGTCAGCTCCGCGTCCAGCAACCTCGCTCCTTTGACACTTTGCACTTTGATCTCCGTTCGTTCCAGCGTGTAGTCCTTGATTTCCTTCGTCGAAGGACGCAGCAAGGTAAGAGTCACGCTCCGCCCGGCCGGTCCACGCAAAATATTGATGGCGTCCTGGAGGTCCATTCTTTCCGTTGAGGTGCCGTTAATTTTCAAAATCTGGTCGCCCGAAAGAATGCCTGCTTTGGCCGCGGGCGTGTCCTCCATCGCGGTAACAACCGTAGGCAAGCCGTTTTTCATCCAAACCTCGATCCCGAGGCCGTTGAAGCGGCTGCGCGTGTCGTCTTGCATGTCGCGGAAATCACCTGGGTCCATGAATTGGCTGTGGGGATCAAGCGACGAAAGCATGCCTTTCAGCGCTGCTGTGATGAGATCGTGATAGCTCGTTTTGTTCCCATCTACATAATCCTGTCGAATCAATTGGATAGCTTTTGCGAAAATGGAAATCTGTGAGTAACCATTGTCGCCCTCGTTCTTTGTTGCCGGCTCATCCTGGGCGCGGACGCAAGACAGCGCACCGAAAACCAGCAGACAAGCCAACAAAGGCGCGGCGATAGGACGTTTCATATTTCGAGCAAGAATCAGCAACCCGACTGGACAATCGCTCATCCGGAAATTTTTGGCAACGCCCAAAGGTCGTCTAACTTTGCGCGAGCGGAACCCCGCTTTTGTGATGAAGCTGCTCTCGGCCATTTTTTTGTCGGTCGCGCTCTGCTTGCCATGGGCGAGCAGTTTCGCCGCGCAAACTGCCGACGCCGAATACGAGGCGGTGGCCGAGGAATACATCAAAGGTTATTTTGCCGCTCGCCCACTTCAGGGAACCGCTATTGGGCTTCACGAATACGACGGCAAGATCACTGATTACAGCCGACTCGCACTTGATGCCGAGCTTTCCCGCCTACGGCGGTTTGACGATCGATTGACGAAGTTCGACCCGAGCAAATTGAGTCCTCGCCAATCCCTGGATCTCAGAATTCTGCAAGCAGCAGTCAAAAATGAACTTTTTCAAATGCAGGAGATGTCCGTCTTCGAGCGCAATCCCATGGTTTACGCCCGCGCCGCCGATGTGAATGTGTATGTGCAAAGGAATTTTGCGCCGCTCGAAGATCGCGTTCGTAGCCTTGTCGCAATCGAATCCCAAATCCCAAACATCCTCATCGCAGCAAGAACGAACCTGAATGAGGTCCTTCCCAAGCCATATGTAGAACTTGCCATTCAGATCGCGCGAGGTTCCTCAGATTTTCTGAAAAAAAATCTGGTTGCCGCGACAGCCGGACTAAAGGACGAGCAAGTTCGCGCCGCCTTTCAGGATGCCAATCGCAGAGCAGCCAGCGCGCTCGCCGAATATGCGGCCTGGCTGGAACGCGAGAAACTGCCGAAGTCGTCGCAGGATTTCGCTCTCGGCGAAGAGAAATACAGACGCCTGCTGGCACAGACCGAACTTGTCGATCTTCCGCCTGCGAAAATTCTCGAGATTGGGATGGGCCAACTAAAAGCGGAGCAGGAAGCGTTTGCCGATGCCGCAAAAAAAATCGATCCAAACAAATCGGCTATTGAAGTTTTCAAGCAAATCCAAAACGAGCATCCAAAGCCGGAAAACCTTATTCCGGACGTAGCCAGAGATCTGGACAAGATTCGGAAATACGTCTCGAGCCACAACTTGGTGACGATTCCGTCGGATGTTCGAGCCCAGGTCAAAGAAACGCCGCAGTATCTGCGCGCCACTTCGTTTGCATCAATGGATACGCCCGGCCCGTTCGAGAAGCGCGCGACCGAAGCTTATTATTATGTCACGCCAACGGAGAGCGACTGGCCCGAAAAACAAAAGGAAGAATGGCTAACCGCCTTCAATTATTATACTTCGGACATCGTTTCTATCCATGAAGCTTATCCCGGCCATTATGTGCAATTCCTGCGCCTGAACGCCTCGCCGGCGAGCAAAGTCGAGAAGATTTTTGGCAGCTACGCATTCATTGAAGGGTGGGCGCATTACTGCGAGCAAATGATGATCGAGCAAGGTTACGGCAACGCGACCAGCGCCAGTCCAAATGAAGAAGACACGAAACGCGCGGCCAAATATCGCATGGCGCAGGCCGATGAGGCGCTGCTGCGCCTATGCCGATTGTGTGTCTCGATTAGGCTGCACACCCAGAACATGTCCATCGACGAGGCAACGAAGTTTTTTCAGGAAAATTGTTATTATGAGGAAAAGCCAGCCCGCTCCGAAGCGATGCGCGGCAGTTTTGATCCCGGCTATCTCAACTACACGCTCGGCAAATTGCAGATCCTGAAACTGCGCGAAGACTACAAGGCGCAGCAGGGCGACGAATTCTCCCTCCGACAATTTCACAACGAGCTCCTCAACCACGGCATGCCACCCATCCGTCTCCTCCGCGAGATCATGCTCAAGGACCAAGCGAAATGGGACGAAGTCTTGTAATTTTTCTTACTCGTGCTCGATCCCGCGCCCGTCACGCCGCAGCCTTGGCGAAGACGGGTCACCACGGAATCTCCTTCCGGTCGCGCAGAAATTTGCCGGTAAGGTTCTGCGGGGCATCGGCAGCGAGCCAGACAATCGTGTCCGCGCCTTCTTCCACCGAGCGCGCCGCACCCTGTCCGCCCATATCTGTCCGCACCCAGCCCGGGCATACCGAATTCACCGCAAATTTCGGCAAGGCCGCCGCGAGCTGCGATGTCACCCCGTTGAGCGCCGTTTTCGAAATGCAGTAAGCCGGCGCCCAGCCGTCCGCACCGCCAGTTAACTGACCGCCGCCACTGGAGACATTGATCACGCGCGGGGCTTTGCTTTTCGTGAGCAAGGGTTCAAATGCGCGGGTCACGCGCAACGCGCCGAGCATGTTTGTCTCCAGCGTCTTTCGAAAAATGTCGTCGCTGATTTTCAGAATCGCGTCGTCGCCGTCTACCATGATCCCCGCGTTATTTACCAGGACATCGAGATGATCCGCAATTTTTGCGAGCTCACGCGCAGTCGCAGTAACGCTGGTGTTATCGGCGACGTCGATTTCGAGAAACGTCGCCTTTCCGCCGTTCTTCTCGATCGCTTTCGCTGCCGCGTGTCCTGCGCCGCGATTCCGCGCTCCTACGAAGATGTGAAACCCTCTCGCCGCGAGCTGACGCGCGACTTCGTGCCCGATGCCCTTGTTGCCTCCGGTAACCAACGCCGTCTTCATGCCCGGCTTTGATGTCGCTTATTTACCGCCACCTTCGTCGTTCTCGCTTGGCAGCAGATCCTTTAGCAACGGCTGCGGGTTTGATGGCAGTTCCTCCACATCGCGCAATTTCTTTGTAATGGCGCGCGAACGCACCGCGACGTTATCCACCTGTCGTGCCGCCTGATCGAGCTTGTCCTTCACCGCCGATAACGCTTCGCCGAATTTCCCGAACTCGGTTTTCACCGTTGCCAGCAGGTTCCAAACTTCGCTGGAGCGTTTTTGGATCGCCAACGTGCGAAAACCCATTTGTAAACTGTTCAACAGCGCCGCAAGCGTGGTCGGTCCCACAAAAGTGACCCGGCAGTCGCGCTGCACATTTTGTACCAAACCGACGCGACGAATCGCTTCCGCGTAAAGTCCTTCGCTTGGCAAAAACAAGAGGGCAAAATCGGTGGTCTTCGGCGGGTTAATGTACTTTTCGCAAATGTCTTTCGCGCACCGCTTCAATTGCGTCTCCAAAGTTTTCATCGCTGCGTCCACCGCTGTGGGATCGCCCTTTTCCTGCGCTGTAGTCAAGCGCTCGTAATGTTCCAGCGGAAATTTTGCGTCGATCGGGAGCCAGACCGGCGCGCCGTTCTCGTCACCCGGCAACTTGATCGCGAATTCCACGCGCTCATCGGTGTCATCGCGCGTCTTCATGTTTTGGGCGAACTGGTCCGGCGTCAGCATCTCTTCTAACAAGACGCCCAGCTGCCATTCGCTCCAGCCGCCCCGAGTTTTCACGTTTGTGAGCACGCGCTGCAATCCGCCGACGTCGCTCGCAAGTTGCTGCATTGCGCCCAGCCCTTGATGGACTTGCTCAAGTCGGTCGCTCACGAGTTTAAACGATTCGCCTAGCCGTTTCTCGAGTGTGCCCTGTAATTTCTCGTCAACTGTCGCGCGCATTTTGTCGATCTGCTTTGAATTGTCCTCCTGTAATTGCTTGAGGCGAAGATCGACAATCGAACGCACGCCTTCGAGCGACTTGCTCAGCTCTTCGCGTTGCGCTTTCAACGCGTTGGCACTTTCTTCACGCCCGCGAGACATCTCTTCGCGGATGATCCGCTCGCCCCGCTCCTGCGCCCGATCGAGCACCTCCAGCCGCTTTACCAGCTCGGACTCGACGCCGCCAGGTTTGCGTCGAATCGCCAGAAAAATAATCGCAGCAAGCAACCCGCCACCGATCAAACCGGCAACAAGAGAGACGAGCGGATTCACTCTTGGTGATTAAACGATGCCTCGCGGAATTCAACTGTAGAGGCAGGCGTGTCGCCTGCATTTACGAAAAGCAGCCGACACGTCTGTCACTCCAGGGTTGTCGTCTCCAGCTATTCGGCTTCGCTCATAACAAGGCTTTCGCTTGCAATGACAAAGGGCTCGTCAAAACTGCAGCTTCACCCCGCCGAATGCAGCACGGCCCAGCGCGGGAAAGCCAAAAACCTCCGCGTAATGCTCGTTCGTCAGATTGTCGATTCGGCCGAAGATCGACAGGTGCGGGTTCACCTCGTATTCCACTGCAATATTGACGAAGCTGTAATCTTCGATATCGAAATTCGGTCCGCCGAAATTCAATTCTTCACGCGCGTTCACGAATTTTGCCTCTGCCGTAGTCCGGAGTCTCTTCCACCAAAGATACGAAGCTGAAAGGTAGACTTCATTGCGTGGCCGTCTCGGCAAACGCGCGCCTTGCGGCTGGCTGATATCGCTCGATGAAGTTTTTTCTGCGTCGAGATACGTATAGCTCGCGGTGAAAATAAGGTCGGCGATCGGTTGTGCGCGTAACTCCGCTTCGAGCCCCTGCGTTCGCGCTGCGCCAAGATTGAGCGTCTCAAAAAGGCCGTTGAATCCAATCACGTTCGAGAAAGTAAGTAACTCCAACAGTTACTCGATTTTCCCAAAGCCGCTGCTCGATGCCAATGTCCCAACCGAGATCTTTTTCCGGTTCGAGTCCGAAATTATTCCCGAAAATCTTGTCCTGACTGCTTGGCGGACTGAACCCGGTTCCGACACTCGAGTGCAAGGTGGTGTTTGTCCTATCAATCTTGTAACTGCCAGCGAAGCGATACGTCCACACGTCACCGAATTGGTTGAAGTGATCGAAGCGCCCGCCAGCGACGAAAATCAACGTGTCGATCTGCGCGGTGGCTTGCAGAAATCCTGCCGTCTCCTGCGTGTGATCGCTCACAAAGGTTGGTTGCGGCCCGAAAATCTGCAAAACAAATGGACGCTCCTGGCCGGCATTGACCCGATTGTAGAAGAATCCTGAGGTAAGCGTGAGCCACGAGGCCGGTTTTAGGTCGTTTTGATAATCAATTGTTGTCCGCTCAAACAACGCGCGTGTTGCTCCGACAAATCCATCCTGGTTCGGATCATTAAGCTGTCGTTCATGATCGTAGCTAAAGACGAATTTATGCTGCCACCAGTCGCTGATTCGAAAATCGACATGTGGCGCAATCAGCCATCGCTCAGTCAGGAAATTGTCGATTGGCTTTGGATCGAAGATTGTATTCGGATTGCCGGTATCGCTGAGGGAATACGTGAACAACCCACCGATTCGCAGTTGTTCGTTTGGAGACCAGCCAACGTTGGCAATCGCAGCGCTGTTTCGATATTGATTGTTCGGGCGGGCGTTGTCGGTGTCGAGCCGGCTTGCGCCGATCGAATAATCGAAGTTGTCAATCTTGCCCTCGCTCTCCAAGGATTCGCGAAAGGTGTCGTAGGACCCGCCTTGACCGCTCAGCATGATTGTCGGCATTCCTTCGCCTTGTTTCGTGAAGATTTGAATGGCCCCGGCTAGCGCCCGCGGCCCATACAATGTGCTTTGCGGTCCGCGCACGACTTCGATTCTGCCGATATCGTCCGTCGTCAAGTCGGCGAAATTGAATGCCCCTTGTAAACCTTGATTGATCGGAACTCCATCGAGCAAGACTTGGGTATGCTCGCTGCGTAATCCGCGGGTAAAAACGGACGTTAATTGGCCAGCTGTTCCTGTTTGCACGACGGACAACCCTGGCACCTCGCGGAGCGCATCGCTCACGCGCTCGATTTGCTTTTGTTCGATATCCTCCGACGTGATCACGCTCACACTCGCGGGCGATTGATCGAGGGGAATATCAAAGCGTGTTGCAGACACGATGATTTCCTCCGCCTGAGCTTCGACCGGCGAAGCGGGAGGCGATGGTTCCTGCGCGCGACTGATGATTGGCGCAAGCGTTACCCAAATTCCAGCGAGCCAAAGCCCGCAGCCATTTTGCTTCCACATAACAAGTTTTCCTCCATCTTTTGAGAGGCGGACTTGTTTGGCGGAGCCGCATGGTCCACGACTCTCATTCTTCTTTTTGCGAAGAAGTTTTTTCGCGCACCGCACACGCGGGCACGAATGAGGTGGACCGGACAAATATTCTGGCTCCTGGCGTATGATGCCTGTGCGGCACGCACCTTCTTCCCGCCTTCGCCCCCGAAACCTTTCAGGGACTGGCCCATAGGGAAGTTGTATCCAGTTACAGCAGCGCAACTGCTCCCGATTCTCACGGGATTTCTTGCGCCGATCCACTTTTTTTAAGCTCGCAAAGAACTGGATCGAGAACTAGCGCCTTGGACTCGGCGTTTCAAGATTTATTTAGCGCCCCAACCACAAACCGCCGGCCCAGCGCGACAATGGAGCTGTCGGTCGCCAGCGTTTCTTCTTGCTCAGCCAAAGCTTGAAGGATTGCGTTGCGCTTCTCTGTCGCCGTGATCGTGTTGGCGATATACCGAAAATAATACGCCACGTTTTCTCTAATGACGCGGCCGAACACCTTTTCAAGTTGCGTCTCGATTTCGGCGGCCGTGTGCAATTCAGCTTCATGATTTTCTCGCCACGCCTTCAACGTCTCCGTTTTTGATAACACCTTGTTTAAAAACTCGTCGCCGACGGACAATAACCCGGCCGCTTCGAGAAAATGGATCGCGCTGGTAAACCAACGCAACGTTTTTTCATCCGTGGATTCATACGCGAAATCTTCCACGATGATAAGTCCGCCGTCGACCAGACTCTCCGCTGCATGCCTTATCGACTCACGTAATGGGTGAATGTGATGCAGCGATCGAGTGAAGAGGACTGCATCAAATTGACCACTCGCAAAATCAGGCCATGTCGCGACGCGCGCATCCACGCCAAGCCGCCGCGCAGCGGCGATGGAATCGCCGTTGGAGTCGATCGCCACGACGGTGTATCCGTCTGTCGACAAACGAGCCGCCAGTTCGCCCGTTCCACAACCGACCTCAAGAATACGCCTGCGTTCGGAGGAAACGAATCGCTGGATGAAATCGTACGTGTAGCGCGTTTCGAACCGCATTTTTGTGTGCTTTAACTCGCTGCTTGCGCTTCCCGGCTCAACATTTATCTATCTCTCGCCAATTCTGATTTTCCAACATTGCACTCTTCTCCCAACTTCATTGTCACCGGCGGGGCCGGTTTCATCGGCTCCAATCTCACGCTCGCCTTGCAGGAAAAATTCCCGGACGCGCGTCTCACGGTGATCGATGATTTCCGCTCGGGTAACTTTAAGAATCTCGCCGGTTACCGCGGCGATTTCGTCGCGCAAAATCTAGCGACCCTCGATTGGCGCAAGCAATTCGACGACGAAAGCTTTGATGCAATTTTTCATCTTGCGTCGATCACAGATACAACGCTGCACGACCAGTTCCTCCAGGTGCATGACAATGTGGAAAGCTTCCGGCGCATTTTGAATTTTGCGCGCCCGGCCGAGACGCGAATTATTTATGCATCGTCGGCAGCAACCTATGGCTCGGCTACCGAGGCCAGCGTGGAATCAAATGGCGCCGCGCCTGCGAACATTTACGCATTCTCGAAAGTGATCATAGACAACATTGCCATTCGCGCCGCCGCTGAATCCCCCGATTGGACCATCATCGGGCTGCGTTACTTTAACGTTTACGGACCGCGCGAAGCGCACAAAGGCGTGCCGGCCAGCATGGTTTATCATCTCGCGCAGCAGATGAAAGGCGGACAGCGTCCGCGCATTTTCAAACACGGCGAGCAGAAGCGCGATTTCGTTTATGTGAAGGACGCCGTAGAAGGGAGCATTCTCGCCCTCGGGGCAAAGGATAGTGGAATCTATAACCTCGGCTGCGGACAGGCACGCTCGTTCAATGAGCTGGTCGACGTTCTAAACCGATGCCTCGGCACAAAATTGCAGGCCGATTACGTCGACAATCCCCACGCCCATTATCAAAACTTTACGCAGGCTGATCTCACCAACGCGCGCAGCGCGCTCGGTTACGAGCCGCGGTTTCCGCTGGAAGATGGGGTACGCGATTACATGCAGTGGTTGTACGGAGCGTAGCGCGTACGTTTTTGGAGTGTGGCGACACGTCGCCGCTTTGAAAGCGCGGAGGTGTCCGCGCACTCCAAATTTATCCTTCCCAGAAAAATTTTGTCGGGCGATGGATTTCCGGCGGCAGACTTTTGTGCACAGGGCAATTCAATGCCGTTTGTTCGAGTACCTCGCGCTGCGGATGATCCTTTGGCAGCGGAATATAAATTTCCGAAGGTAGTCCTACGATCCGACGCGGTGCGTCTTTCGACTTTCGACATTTCCTTTTGCACTGACACGCTCATTCCCCGCAATTCGACACCAAGCTCCTGCGCCTTAATTCCCATCGTCGTGCTCATGCAGGTGGCGAGGGCGGTGGCAACGAGATCGGTCGGTGAAAACGCTTCGCCTTTTCCTTTGTTGTCGGTTGGCGCATCGGTCGCGAGCTTTGACTTCGACGGACCATGCACAGCGTCGCAATGCAAATCGCCAGTGTATTTGACCGATATATTGACCATAACGAAATGTAGCGCATGCCTCCGGCGTGCGAAATCGAAACAATCGTAAGCGGGACGCTTGCGCTACTCTATCGCGGCGAAATGATCGCACTCTCCTGAATTTTATCGTCGTGCCGCGCGAATTCATCCCGGAAAACGCCGGTTAGATCAACATTGTGCAGGACAATCATATCTGTGTCGTGTTTTTTGCGGTCGTCATTTTGCCAGCCTTCGTTCCACCAGCAGAACCCAATGATCGCAGGCCATCGATTTGAGAATAAATCTTCGAGTGCGGCTTTTGCCCAGCGCACCGCGTCAACATGTCGATTATGTAAATCGCAACCGAATTCGGCGATGATGATTGGCTTGCCCGGAGCAATTTTCGTAAGGCGCGGGTAAGCTTCCCGCATTTTGAAAGCAAAACTTTCGGTTCCATCGCGAGTTGTCGGCGTTGTTGGTCCGTAGGCGCTGAGCCCGATCCAATCACAATAATTTTCGCCGGGGAAATAATTCTCGAAGGCATTCCATTTTCGGTCTGGCTCATCCAGCCAATTCACGTGCCAGACCCACAGTAAATTGTCGGCGCCCTCATTGCGCATCAGATCGACAATGTGCCGGTAAGCCGCGATGCAGCGCGCCGGCCCTTCCTTCGCGCCGCCATTCCATTTACCATTCCAACTGAACCAGTTCCCGTTTGGCTCGGTGCCCCACGCGATCCAAAACTCTTTGCGTCGCGTGCCCAAGCGCGAAGATCGACATCGAAATCTCCGGCAATAATTTTCTGAAGGGAAAAGGCTCTCTCTGAATGCTTTTGATCGACATTGGAACGCAACATCAAACGGACATACGGAATTTTCTTGAGATCGCGGATCCAGCTACACATCGCCACTGGGAATTTTCGAGATTCAAACCAGTTATTTGAGAAATAAATCCAGGCGGTTTGCTTACCGACAGCTTTTTCGTAACGTACGACATCTTCCGGCGCGACATCGTGCTCTGTCGGATCGTGCTTATCGGTCCCGACCCCGTCCCAATAGAATCCGTGATAAAGTTTTCCGGCTGGCGGCGTTAGTGCGCGCGCTGATTCCCCATGAACCTGCGCAACACACGCGAGTCCGAGCAAAGATCGACATACCCATTTCGCCGCAATCACAGGCGCTAAACATAAAACGAAAGATGCTGCGGTCATAGAGCGTCGATCAAAGCGCTAACCGTCGAGCCTAAGCCTATCTTTGTTTCTGCCACAACGGGTGTGCATGACGGAATCATTTCGCGTTTTCTGAATTTGCTTGCAGTTACGACCGATCCGTTCGGCCTGGGCGATTCATGAAATATGAACAAAAAAGTGACTGGCAAAGATCTGACGAGGGAAGCGCCGCGTAGTCCGCGCATTAGGGTCGGTGGCTACGCGATTCTTGGACGCACAATCGACAAATGCCGCGCACTCGTGGCCGGCAATATCTGGGAATATCATTTCGATTGTCCGGTGGATAACATGCTCTTTGGTTTCAAAGGCGTGAAAGGCGACGATTTCAAGGCGCAGATCGAGCAGGGCGCGAGCGATCAAGAAATGGTTGAATGGCTAAACCGAAATGGCGAAAAGAAAACACAGGAAGAAATCAAGCGCTGGGGTGACGAGGTCATAGCGACCCGGCCTCACGATGATCCGGAACGACGCGATTGGTTTGCCGAACAGGTAAAGCCGCTCGGCCTTGATCCGGCGAAAACGACCTTGTTCGAGTGGTTGGAAGTAGATGACGAAGCGTCCCACGCAAAAGCAGCGTGACTAATATTTAAGGGCTTCGCGTTTGGCTGGAAACCCGGAAACTGTCTCGGCTTTTCCGGGTTAACCAGCCGCCAGCAAATGCGATGTATCAACTCGCTGGGGCGTGTTGACTTCATCTCGGCCCTTCACCAACGTGCGGGCATGCGATGTCTCGCGGTCTTTGCTCTTCTTATACCCGGACTGATAGCCGCTGGCGAGCCGCCACCAACAATTCCGCTCCGCGACTTTTTCAAAAATCCGCTAAGCAGCAGTTATCTGCTTTCGCCCGATGGAAAAACGCTCTCCTATCTCGCGCCATGGGAAACGCGCATGAACATTTTCGTTCGACCCACCGCAGGCGGCGAGGCCAAGCGGATTACGTCTGACAAGCAGCGCGATATTCGCGAGTATTTTTGGAAAGGAAACCAGTTCGTTGTTTACGCGCAGGATAACAAGGGCGACGAGAATTTTCATCTGTTTCGCATCGATTTGAAAAGCGGTGAAGTGAAAGACCTGACCCCATTTCCAAAGGTGCGCGCGGAGCTCGTCGACGATCTCGAAGATATTTCCGAGAACGAAATCGTCATGATGATGAACAAGCGAGATGCCGAGGTTTTTGACGCTTATCGACTAAACGTGGCAACCGGCAAAATGAAGATGATCGCGAAAAACCCTGGACACGTGGATCATTGGGTGACCGATCACAAAGGCCGAATTCTCGCGGCGACGGAATCCGATGGCGTCAACGCGGCGCTGCTTACACGGCCGGACGAAAAGGCGCCATTCAAGAAAGTCTTAAGCACAAATTTCCGCGAACGCTTGACGCCGGAGTTTTACACCTTCGACAACAAGGAAATCTATGCCACCTCAAACAGCGGTCGGGACAAGGTTGCGATTGTAAAGATCGACCCGGCGACAGCCAGGGAAACGGGGACGATTTATGAAAATCCGGAGGTGGACGTCGATAGCCTTGCGTTTTCTAAGAAGCGGAAGGTCTTGACTTACGCGGAATACACGACCTGGCGCGAGGAGCGGAAATATCTCGATCCGCAAACTGAGAAAATGTACTCAACGATCGAGCAGAAGCTTCCTGGCTATCAAATCGATCTAGTCGGCAACGATCACGAGGAGGACAAGTTCGTCGTCGCAGCCACGAGCGATCGGACGCCCGGCTCGCGTTATCTTTTCGACGCGAAAACGAAGGAGCTGACCAAGCTTGTCGATGTGGCACCCTGGCTGAAGGAAGATCAACTCGCGCCGATGAAGCCAATAGAATACAAGAGCCGCGACGGCTTGATCATCCACGGTTACCTCACGCTTCCGCTCGGGCGCGACCCGAAGAATCTTCCCACAGTGATGATTCCGCATGGCGGCCCGTGGGCGCGTGACGAGTGGGGTTACGATCCGGAAGTGCAGTTTCTCGCGAACCGCGGATACGCTGTGCTGCAAGCAAATTTTCGGGGGTCCACGGGCTACGGCCGAAAATTCTGGGAGGCATCGTTCAAGCAATGGGGCAAAACGATGCAAGATGATCTCACTGACGGTGTCCAGTGGCTGATCAAACAAGGCATTGCCGATCCTAAGCGCGTCGCGATTTACGGCGGGAGTTATGGCGGTTACGCCACGCTAGCCGGAGTCACCTACACGCCCAATCTCTACGCGGCTGCAGTCGATTATGTGGGCATCTCGAATTTGTTTACGTTCATGAAAACGATTCCACCCTATTGGAAACCGTTTCTTGACCAGATGCACGAGATGGTTGGCGATCCCGAGAAGGACAAAGATTTGTTTACGGCGATGTCACCGGCATTGAACGCGGACGACAAAATCAAGACGCCGCTTTTTGTTGCCCAAGGCGCGCAGGATCCTCGCGTCAACAAAGCGGAATCAGATCAAATCGTGCAAAGCCTTCGCAAACGCGGGGTCGATGTCGAATACATGGTCAAAGACAATGAAGGCCACGGTTTTAGCAACGAGGAGAACCGGTTTGCATTTTACGAAGCGACGGAAGCTTTCCTCGCAAAGCATCTAAAGCAAAAGAGCTGAATATCCCCTCTCCGCACGAGGAATCCGGCGAACAGAGCCAGGCATTTTTTACGTCTTAATGAATGGTGGCGGAATATCTTCGGATGGACCAACGTCGATGCCGTGGCGCAATTTACTGTGTCGTATTCCGTAGAGGAAATAAATACAAAGGCCGATCGCGAGCCATACAAAGAAGCGTATCCATGTTTCGATTGGCAGACTCAGCATCAGCACGAAGCAAAAAATTACGCCGAGAACCGGGAACAACGGAACCAAAGGCACACGGAATGGGCGCCGACGGTTGGCATCTTTGCGCCTTAAAATAATCACCCCGAGGCAAACGAGGACAAAGGCGAAAAGCGTTCCGATGTTCGTGAGATCGGCGAGCGAGCCGATGTCGGTCAACATCGCGACGCCACCAACGATGATGCCTGTCCAAATCGTCGTGATGTACGGTGTGCGGAACCGCGGGTGAATTTTCGCAAAATACGGCCACAGCAAACCGTCGCGCGCCATCGCCATGAAGATGCGGGGTTGACCGAGTTGGAAAACCAGCAGGACGGAAGTAATTCCAGCAAGCGCGCCGGCACTGATAAGTCCTTGCGCCAACCGATGACCGGCGAACGCGGTCGCGACCGCAGCCGGATCCCCAAGGTACGTTGTATATATCCGCATCCCGGTAATCACTGCCGCCATCAACACATAGAGCACGGTGCAGATGATGAGGCTTGCAATGATTCCAATCGGCATGTCCCGCTGAGGATTTCTTGCTTCTTCGGCCGTAGTCGACACGGCATCGAATCCGATAAAGGCAAAGAAGACGATCGCGGCGCCACTCATAACGCCCCCAAAGCCGCTTGGCAAAAACGGATGCCAATTGTTTGGTTGAACCATGAAGGCGCCGAATGCAATCACGAAAACAACGACTGCGACCTTGATGATGACGATGGTCGTATTGGTCCGCGCGCTCTCACGAATTCCGTAAATCAAGAGTGCGGTCACCGCTGCGACGATGAGAAGCGCCGGGAGATTCACGGCAATCGGCTGCCCGGCAATGACTGGCAGCGTCGTGGAAGAATAATTTGTGAGTGCGTCGCCGCCGGTCGCGACTATACCGCTAGCAGTCCGGTAATCATTTACCAGCCAGACCGGAAATTTCAGGCCAAAGAGGCTGCCGCACAATCTTACGAAATAGCCCGACCAACCGACTGCAACCGCCATGTTCCCGACCGCGTATTCAAGAATGAGATCCCAACCAATGATCCACGCGACGATCTCACCGAGTGTCGCATAGGAATAGGTGTAAGCAGAGCCTGACACTGGAATCATTGAGGCAAGCTCGGCGTAGCAAAGGGCCGCGAATCCGCACGCGATCGCGGCCACTACAAACGAAAGCATAACAGCCGGGCCAGCACCCGGCCGACCAAACACCAAGGGCGCATGTGTTATCCACGACTGAAAGAAATTCAGGACCGGCGTTTTCCAAATGGAGCCGATGGCGTGCGCCTGCTCGCCAGCCGCCGCCGTTCCCGCCAGAGCAAAAATTCCAGTGCCGATGATGGCGCCGATGCCGATGCAGGTAAGAGCGAACGGCCCGAGTGCGCGCTTCAGCTGGCGCTCAGGCGCGGCCGCCTCCGCCATCAAATGCTCCGGGCTTTTGGTTCTTAGGAGTTGAGACGCCACTCGGTTTACTGGTTAGGCCGATTCCATCGCGATTGGGTGCGCATCGTGACATCACGCTGGGCACGCGGTCAATCCCAAGTTTTGGCCTCGATTTCTGATTCATGCGACCGACGCACGGAAAACATTCTAAATAGACGTTCTGAGCGCATCTTCGTAGTCTGGCGAGGGAATGTCGGACGAAACGACCAAGTCTATCCTGGGCGACGCCGCGACCTCGTCCGTCGAAGAACCGGGGCGAAAGCGTTTCTTTTGTCGGAGAAATCGAGAACGCCCACCGCTGACTCACTGCGAAAATTGCGGCGCACAATTGCGCGGGCATTGGTGCGCGCAGTGCGGTCAACCGGCAATCGATTACCGGCGCTCCTTTCGACATGTGATTGTCGATGTTCTTGATTCGTTTCTGAATTGGGACTCGAAATTTCTCGCCACGCTCGGGCTGCTCATCTCGAGGCCGTGGCGGCTAACGAACGAATTTCTCGGCGGCAAGCGTGTCCGTTATGTGCATCCGGCGCGGCTTTATTTGCTCGCCAGCATTTTGTTTTTCTTCGCCGTCACCTACTGGGTGAAATCAGCCCACCTGGATCCAAAAAAACTGACACCTCAAGCGCGTGCCGAGATCGAGACCGATCTCGAAAAGAAGAATCTAACGCCACAACAGCGCGCCAATGTAGAAAAGGCCTTGAAGATTCTGCCTCCGGAAACTGCGGATAAGATCGAACAGGCTATCAAGCGCAAGGAAACGCCCGCCGAAGCTCCGAAGATGGAAGACGTCCCGGACAAAAGGCCTGAAGCAAAGAAGCCCGATCGCCCGTTGCTGGAGCTTGATAGCACCGATTCTGCATCGCCTCCCAACCGATTCGAAAAGTGGATTGAAGGCCACGCTAAAGAAAAGCTTGGCGAGCGCGGAACGAACCTTCAGTTGTTCCTTATCACCATGACCAACAATCTCCCTTACATGGTGCTCTGTTGCATCCCCCTGTTCGCCTTTGTCCTTAAAATTCTTTATCTGCGCAAACGCGTTTTTTACATCGATCATCTTGTCTACGCTCTCCACATTCACACGTTCGCTTATCTAGCGATCATGTTGATCGTGCTCGCCACCTTGGGATTGAACCGGACAGTTCCGGGCGTTCTGGCGGGATGGATTGTCGGACTTCTCTGGACGATCTTTGCGGTGCAAATTTTTCTCTCGATCCGTCGCGTTTACCGACAGGGTTGGTTTATGACTGTGTTTAAATTTCTCGTCGGCGGATTTATTTATCTGATAGTCCTTTCGCTCGCGCTGGCTGCGACCTTCTTCATTACACTTGCAACACCATGAAAAAAATAATCGCTCTTGCTTTGGTCTTGGTCATTTCCACCGTCGCAGCATTCGCCGGGGAACGTCGCATCGCTTTCGAGCGCAGCGACGCCATTTACGTCGCTAATCTTGATGGCAAAGCAGAAAAAAAAGTTGCTGATGGAATTTTTCCTGCGATTTCGCCCGACGGTACACGCGTCGTATTTAACACCGTGGAAAAAACGAGCGACACGACTTATATCCGCCACATCGCCGTCACTGATGCCGCCACTGGCAAGACCACAGTTTTCAAGGACGTCCCAAGCGTTAATAGCTATTATGCGACGTGGTCCCCGGACGGAAAGCGCATCCTCTTTACGCTGCGTCAAAGTGAGGTTTGGGACCTCGGGCTCATCAATGCAGATGGAACCGACTTTCGTATTCTAAAAAAAGGCGATCCGAACGAGGTCACCCGTTATTCGCCGATTTGGGCGCGCGATGGTCAATCGGTTTTTTGTCAGGATATGACGAACATTTACCGGCTTGGACTCGATGGTGCTGTCCAAGGGCAATGGAAGATCGGCAAAATTATTCCAAATGGTGACATGAGCGGCGATGGTCGAATCGATGTCTCACCAAATGGGAAGCGTCTGCTTCTTGGCATCGATATGAGCGAGGAATCCCACCGCAAAGATTGGGACGGCCCCCTCCCCGCCTTATGGTCGTTCGACCTCGACTCGCAGCACTCCGTCAGACTCACTCCCGGAAAACTTTTCGGCTGGGACGGTTGTTGGATCGATAACGACAACATCCTCTTTCTCAGTCGATCGCCGGGCGAGAAAGAAGACTCGATCTATCGGATGTCGACCAACGGCAAGGATTTGAAACTCCTGATCAAAAACGCGCGCTTTCCCACGGTGAGCGCACCGTGACGAGCAGGAATTGCCAGCGTATGAGACGACTCGCAATTTGCATTTCTTTGCTTCTGGCCATTACTGCGCCCGCGTTTGGAGCACGGCGAAAAGTCGCTTTCGAGCGCGGCGACAATGTCTGGATCGCTAATCTCGACGGTAGCGATGCAAAAAAGATCGCAGCCGGATCATTGCCTAACATTTCGCCTGACGCCATTCGACTGCGGTAAGCGGGAAGAATGCCAAGCTCCTCGCGAAGCACGCTCGTACGCCGAGTGTGAGCGCGCCATGAGCAACACGGTCTGGTCCTAACCAAGCAATTTTCGCGCTTCCGCAAGCGCCTCTTCAATTTTGCCAACGTCAGGGCCGCCGCCTTGAGCGCTCTCTGGACGGCCACCGCCCTTCCCACCGACAATTGACGCAATTTTCTGAATAATCTCGTTCGCCTGAAATTTCGACGTCAGCTTTTTTGGAACCACGGCTATCAAAGCGACGCGGCCGTTCACCGCTCCCGCAAGGACGATGGGTCCATTGAATTTTGTCTTGAGGGCGTCCGCCACAGCGCCCAGTAATTTGCTGTCGGCATTTGGAACGTCGGACACGCACGAATCTTTTCCTGCATGCGATGCCGCGAGTTCGTTCGCGATTGTAGCGGCGCGACTTTGCAATTGCGCCTCACTCGCTTTCGCTTGTTTCTTTTCCCACTCATGAACGTTGGCATCTATTTTTTCGAGATGCGCGGCGCGAGCATCAATCTGTTCTAGCATTTCGGCGGTCTCAGCTTCTTTGGAAAACGCAGGCAAGGGGGCAACATCCGATTTCTTTCGCGCGAGCGCTTCAAATTTCTCCTGTTGACGTGCAGCCTCCTGTATCGCCCAAGCACGCGCTGCATCGCCCGCGACCGCTTCAATACGCCGGATTCCCGCCGCGATCGCTTCTTCCTTTACGATTCGGAATGGACCGATCTCACTCGTCGCACGCACGTGCGTACCGCCGCAAAGTTCCATGGAATACCCATTGAGCGCTTTCGGTTCGCCACCGATTTGCAAAACGCGGACAGTATCGCCGTATTTCTCGCCAAAAAATTGCTGAATGTCGGAGCGTTTTTTTGCCTCAGCGTAAGGAACTTCTGTCCAGGAAACTGGCGCGTTCTCAGCGATTTTTTGGTTCACCAATCTTTCTACATCGCGCACTTCCTGCTTCGTCAAAGCTGCGCTTGAAAAATCAAACGTCAGCTTGTCCGGTCCGACATAGCTCCCCTTTTGCGCCGCATCGCGCGAAACAATCTCGTGCAATGCCCAATGCAGAAGATGCGTAACTGTGTGATGCCGTTCGATCGCATGGCGCCGATCAGCATCAACCGAAATGCGAACCGCCTCGCCTAGTTCAGGAGCACGCCCTTCTGCGAGTGCGGCGCGATGAATGAAAACGTCCCAACGCTTTTGCGTATCGATCACGTGCAACTGACCGACTTCCGTCCGGTCATGCCCCGGAACGTGCAGCAGGCCGCGGTCTCCGACTTGTCCGCCCGTCTCGGCATAACAAGGCGTTTGATCGAGGACGACGTTTAGCTCCCACGCCTTGTTTCCCGGCAGCACAGTTTCGACAACCGCTTCCGCCTCCAAAAAATCGTATCCGAGAAACTTCGTCGGCGCGACTTTTAAACTTTCCTCTTCAACGCTGATCTTTTCTTTCTTCTGCGCCTTACGCGCCCGCTCGCGCTGCTGCTCCATCAATTTTTCGAACCCAGCAACATCGACGGTGAGCCCGCGCTCGCGAGCCATTAGTTCTGTTAGGTCCACAGGGAAACCGTAAGTGTCATACAGCCTGAATATGTCTTCACCAGAGATCATCGGTTGATCCCTTAGTACCGTTCGCCATGCGCCATCACGTAGCTGCTCGAAAGAAAGCGTCGCAATGTGTTTCCCAGCACGAAAAAACTTCATGTCCGCCATCTCCACTTCGGCAGGCCTATCGCCCCAATAGGCCTTCGAATGTCCAGCGATTTCCAAGCCTTCACGACGCGCAGCAGCAGTCAATGCGTTTGCGAGCAACGCGTTATCGAAAAGCTTGATCCCGCGGTCGAGTGTCTTATTAAACGCTTCTTCTTCTCTGCGAATTGTTTCACTGATCGCCCTCTGCTTCGTGCGCACTTCTGGAAACACGTCACCCATCGTCTTGGCCACCACATCGACAAGTTTGAAAAAGAACGGTTTGTGAAATCCGAGGGTGCGCCCATAGCGGACTGCGCGGCGGAGGACTCGACGCAAGAC
>QHOQ01000206.1 GCA_003219355.1 Verrucomicrobiota bacterium | reverse complement strand
TAGTTTGCCTGTGCTGCCGACGACTTGCTCCGGCGGGATGCCATAGATTTTGTCCGCAAAAGTGCGCATGAACTCGACGCCACCGCCTGAAACGATGAATGTCTTGAAGCCGTTTTCTCGCAGATACGCGAGGAGCTCCAGCATCGGCTGGTAGACCATCTCGGTGTAAAGCCGACCCGTCTTTGCATGCTTTGCGGTAGCGAGCCACTCCTTCACGATGCGATCAAACTCTTCGGTCGTTAGGTTCGAGTGCGTGGCAGCCACGATTTCCAAGAATGCGTGCTCGCCGCCGGTCAGCGCGGTTTTCGTGTCGCCTTTGAGCAGTGAGGCGAATGGCTCTTTGGTCTTCCACTCCGGATGCTGTGGCGCGAGCGCCTTCACCCGGTCAATGGCGAAAAGGAATTGGAAGTACAACGGCTGCTCGGCCCAGAGCGTGCCGTCATTGTCGAACGTGGCGATGCGCTCGTTAGGCGGAACGAAGTCAGATGAACCTTCCTTCGTCACGCGCTCGACGAAGGCGACGATGGCCTTCTTCGGCGCGGTGTCGTTCCACGACGGAAGGGGATCGTCGGCCTGCGCGACGGTCGCCGCGAGCGCCAGCGCGCCAATCAGCACGGCGACGAGGAGGTTCTGTGCGTGTCTCGTTTTCATTGTTGTCTGCTTTTAAAATTGACCCTGCACTCCCTTTGAACCCGACGACCAGACACTGGCGTGGCAAGCCAGGCGCCCCGGGGGAATTGATTCATCTTTCGGCCTCGCTGTCTTAGTCCACCAATTCGGTGTTATTTATCTCTTTCGCCTTGTCCGTGTCTTCGCCGGTCAGGGTGATAACCACCTTGTCGATCTGGCCGGTGAACGGGAAGTGATCCTTCACCTTGTAGTTGTTCGAGACGGGCGTGCCGTTGTCCACACCGACGTCGAAGGTTTCGCTGAGAGAGAATGCTCCACCAACTGTTTTATCGATGGCTCCTTCGGCCACTTTCTTGCCGTTCACATACAGCTCGCCGGTGCCTTTGAGCATCCCGGTTTTGATGAAGTTGAACTTGAGGTCCACCTTCCCGTTGGGCAGAACGGGCGAGACAATCGCGTAGCGCTGGGCGTTCACATAATTGTAGTCGTAGTGCAGCTTGTGATCGGCAATGAACAGGGTGTAGCCGCCGTTCACACCACCACATGCGACGATAACGCCTTGTTCGTCGCCTTTCAGGTCGAGGGAAGTCTCGATGGTGTGTGACTTATTCTTGATCGGCGCGGAAACAGCCTCGGCAATGCGCTCGGCCCCCGGGGAGTAATAGGTGTAGCTCTTCCTGTCACCAAACATGCGGCTGAACTGCTTGGCGATCCGGGCATTCAGATCATCGTACAGGGGATAGACGTTGTTTTTCTCGGCCTGCTCGTCCCATAGCTTCTTTAGCTCTTCAAGTTTCTCAGGGTTCTTATCGGCGAGGTTGTTGGTTTCGGAGAAGTCGTCGTTGAGGTTGTAGAGTTCCCAGACATCCTTATCGAAAGGGAAGGTGCCAGCCGTGACCCAGGGCATGCGGTTGCCGTGGATGGTGACAGCTTTCCACCCATCCTTATACATGGCGCGGTTGCCGAACTGTTCGTAATACTGCTCGGTCCGGGCGGAGGGCGCGTCGGCCTTGTTAAAGGAATAGGCCAGACTGATTCCGTCCAGAGGCATCTGCTTCACGCCGTCCACCTCCTCCATGAACTTGGTGCCCGTGACTTCGAGAGCCGTGGGCAAGAGGTCAATGACGTAGCTGTATTGATTCCTGATCTCGCCCTTGCCCTGAATGCCCTTGGGCCAGGTGATGATTAGGCTGTCGGCAATGCCGCCATTGTGGACGATCTGTTTGCAATATTTGAACGGCGTATTCCCCGCCATGGCCCAGCCCGCGTGATAATGCGGGTAGGTATTGGGGCCGCCCCATTCGTCGTAGTGCTTCATGTTTTCCTCGAGCGACGCCTGCATGCCGTTGATCACGAGCGATTCGTTATATAAGCCGTTGAGTCCGCCTTCGCCGCTGCAACCATTATCGGCGGTGAGCATGATGAGGGTGTTATCGTATTGGCCGATGCGCTTGAGGGTGGCGATCATGCGGCCGATCTGCTCGTCGGTCTGCGTCATCATCCCGGCGAAGACTTCCATCTGGCGGGCATAGAGTTTTTTCTGCTGCGCGTTGAGGCTGTCCCATTTAGGGATCTCAGGAATGCCATTCGAAAGCTTGGTGCCTGCGGGGAGCAACTTTATTTCCATCTGCTTCGCGAAAATCATCTCGCGCGCCTTGTCCCAGCCCATGTCGAATTTGCCCTTATACATGTCGATATACTTCTTCTCCACCTGATGCGGCGAATGCATCGCGCTCGGCGCCCAGAAGAGGAAGAAGGGTCGGTCGGGATAGATCGACGCGTGGGAGGTGAAGTTCAGGATGGCCCGGTCGGCGAGATCGGTGGTGAGGTGATAGTTCTTGCTGCCCATCCAGATCTCCGACGGGTTGTGATCGTTGAAGAGCAGCGTGCGGTAATCGTCCGCATCCGCCGCCATGAAACCATAATAGTGGTCGAAGCCCTCGCCGCTGGCCCAGTGCTGAAAGGGACCGCTTTGCGAAGCTTCCGGCAAGGGGGTGTGATCCCACTTGCCGAGCGCGAAAGTTTCAAAGCCGGCGTGCTGAAAATCCTTGGCAATAGATTTCGCGCTTTCGGGCGGAGTGCCGTTATAGCCGGGGAAGCCCATTGCAGTGAGAGCATGGGAGCCGAGGCCGATCTTGTGCGTATTCCTACCCGCCATCAGCGCCGCCCGCGAAGGCGAACACAGGGCCGGGGTGTGGAAGTTATTGTAACGCAGGCCATCGGCGGCGAGCGAGTCGATGTTGGGCGTCTTGATGAGGCCCCCGAAGCAGCCGTATTGGGCAAAGCCCACGTCGTCGAGGTAGATGATGAAGACATTAGGCGTGCCCGGTTTCGGTTTCACCTGTTCGGGATACCACTCCTGCGATTCAGCGTAGGTGCGGCCAATTTTGCCTTTGAACTCCTGGCCGTATTTGGCGAAGGAATCGTCCTTGGATGGCGCGGCGGTTTGCGCCCACGCAGGTAATGCGAATGTCGCGCCCAGCGCAAGGCTGAGGACGGCGAGTAATTTTTTGGTTTTCATTTGTTTTTGTTTTGGTGCTCTGCCCTTAGCGCAGTTTGCTTGAATTAGCTACGGCAATTGGTTTTTGTGGTTGTGGTTTTCAGAGTTTGAACAGGAGCTAACGGAGGAAACAGGAGGCAGAGAACATTTCCTCTGTTATCCCTGTTTGCTCCTGTTAAATTTTCCGGCTTATCTTTTACACTTGCGGCGCGGGCATCGGGCCGAAGAATATACGCAGCACCTTTTCCCTCCCAATCACGCGCACCAGTTCGTGCATCGTGCAGTAGATCGCAATCAGCACGAAAAGAATGATCTGGATCGCCCAGAAATGCGGCCAGACCATTTCAGACATTAACTTCTCGTTCCCGGCGATAAAACTGCCGGTTAGCCGCCAGAACTCGATAAGACGCTCGATGTAGTGAATGAGCACTGACATCAGCAGATAGATCAAGGTCTTCCAGGCGACGTTGTAGATCAGCGGTTTGTCGGGGAAGCGGTTGATGGCCGGCAGCATGTCCGCGAGTAACACCGCCTTGCCCAGAATGAGGGCGGCGACCGCAACCGATATCGAAGACAGCGGCGAAATCCCGGTTCCCTTCAGCATCAGCGCGCGAACAAACGTGACGATGTGCAAAGCCACGAAGAAAAAGATAGTTGGTGGGAGCAGCTCAAAGAACTCCTTCTTGAGTGTGGTGGATAGTTTGGTCACGGAGTTAGATTGCGATGAGTCTTATCGGTTTCATGGTTCTTGTTCTCGCACCTGGTTAGGACGGATGCGGCGCGCGTTTCATTATCGAAGGGACCAGCGCATCTGGAAAAAAAGGCGGGCGGCCTTTCCGAGCCGCCCGCCGTAAAGGTCATTTATGTCACCTATTACTGACTGGGGCCTTTGCCGGCCGCCTGGGCCTGTTCCATCTTTTTCGCCATCTCCGCTTTCACTGCGTCAAGATTGAAACTCGCGCCCCGCTGCATCGGCGGGTAATCGAGGAAGGTCTGCAATTCCTTGCCCATCACCTGTTGGACGAAAACAAAGCGCCAGAATTGAAACTTGAACCAATCGAAGTATTGCTGCGCGCCGTCTTTCGTTCCGTTGTTGGGCCAGCCCTGACGCTCGAAAGGATCGAGACGCAGGTTGATCAGATAGGGCACGTCAACGTGCGTCTTTTCGCCTAGCCATCCTTGGGGCTGGTCAATGAAACGAAACTTGTAGTCGTCGATACGAATCGCGCCGACCGAGCTTTCGCCAAGGTAGAAGATTTCGTGACGCGCGGACGGCCCTTTGCCAGTGATCACATCCATCTGGTTGTACCCATCCAAGTGATTCTTGTAAGTCCGATCGCCGAGTTTCACACCTTTAAGCAACTGGTTAGTGATGTCTGGGTTGCCCGCAGCGGCGAGGAAGGTGGGGAACCAATCGAGGCCGGAGAAGATGCCGTTCTGAACTGAGTCAGCCGGAACATGGCCGGGCCAGCGCAGGATGCACGGCACGCGGAAGCCGCCCTCGAGGACTGTCCCCTTGCACTGCGCGAATGGTGTCGTGCCGCCATCGGGCCAAGTGAAGAGTTCGGTGCCGTTGTCGGTGGTGAAGACGACGATAGTATTTTCGTCCAGCCCGTTGGTTTTGAGATACTGCATGACAATGCCGATGTCCTCATCCATCTGGGCCATGCCTGCTTCTTCTTCCGACCAGCCATTCTCCGAGTTGCGCATCTTTTCATACTTGTCCGCGAGGTGCGTCACGATGTGCATGCGCGTCGGGTTGAGCCAGAGAAAGAAGGGCTTGTTGTCCGCCCTGGCCTTGTCCACAAACTTCAAGGCGAGGTCGCGGATTTCGTTGTCCACCGTCTTCATCCGTTCGGGATAAAGCGTGCCGGCGTCCTCGATCTTCTGCTTGCCGATCTTGCCCCAGCGCGGGTCAGCGGTTGCGTCATCCGTCGTCGTGGCCCAGGAGTGAACCATGTTGCGTGGGCCGACCTTGTTCAAGAGCTCCTGCGGATAGTTGGGATGCGACGGGTCTTCCATTGCATCGAGGTGATAGAGGTAGCCGAAGAACTCGTCGAACCCATGCACGGTGGGCAGGAACTCATTGAGATCGCCCAGGTGATTCTTGCCGAACTGGCCGGTGGCGTAGCCCTGCGCTTTGAGCGCGGTGGCAATCGTGCAAGCTTCGGCCGGTATGCCGACTTTGGCACCGGCCTGGCCGACCGTGGTCATCCCGGTGCGGATCGGCAATTCGCCCATGATGAAATTCGCGCGACCCGCCGTGCAGCTCGCCTCGGCGTAATAGTCGGTGAAAAGCATGCCTTCCTTAGCGAGCTTATCGAGGTTCGGCGTTCGCCCGGCCATCATGCCCCGGTGGTAGGCGCCGATGTTCCACATGCCAACGTCATCACCCATAATAAAGACGATGTTCGGTTTGCTCGTGTCCGCCGCCTGCGCTGCCGTCGCGATGAACGCGACAAGTAAAGTGACGGCCCATTGTCTTAGTATTTTTGGTTTTGGTTTCATTGTTTTCTGTTTTGAATGCGGTTGTCTTGGAGATGTTTTAATCGCGAGCAGAGAATCGCGTAGGAAAGTTTCACAGGTCTCGTAGGGCTCTGTCTATGGGACCTTAGTCTTATCCGTCCGCGTGGCGGAGGGGTACAGCGGAAGCTAAAGGTTTTTGATGTCGATTGGGGCAAGATGAAAGGCGGTCTCTAAGACGGAGAAGCGCTCCCTGCTAAGGTCCTTGGCAATGCGCCGCGTCTATTGAGAGTCGCCCGGCATCAGGTGTTCGTTGATCCGTCTCGTGCTCGCGGGAATCAAACGGCCGTCCTGATCGTAGCTAAGCAGGATGACCCAATCGTAGACGGAATCGGGCCATTTACCATGCGGCAGCAAGGTTTCAGGATTTGCTCCGAGTGCCCGGAGGAGCTCCGGGATGTCCCCGTGACGCCAGCAGATGAGAATCCGCTTTCCCGGCTCGGTTGCGCGCAGGTCAGCCGCCAGCTCAGCCGAGCGATTGCTGCCAAAACGCGTATCGATTCGCAGTTTTGCCGCCTTCGCGAACGGCTCAACCGTCAGACGGGGACGCTGGCTTTGCTTTGAGTCCTTAGCGGCAAAAATAACATCAGGGCGCAGCTGCTTAGAATCCACTGTAAACTTTTTAAAGTAGTGCTTGTACGCTTCGGCCCGCTGCTGGCCGCGGGGCGCGAGACCGCGGCCGCTTGCGGGGTTTTCCGCGTGGCGAATAATCAGCACGACAGAGTCTTTCGGCCCGTTTTGGGAATCCGCTGCGAGCGTCAGTGTGGAAACAAGAAGAACCGCGGTGAAAACGAATCTATACATGAACGTTTCGCGGACAGTAATTCAATCAAGCCGCGCTTATACCACATCAACATCGATCTTGGAGATGTCCGACTTCCGCAGCTTCGCTCGCACCTCTGCTTCCAGCTTCCTCGGGTCGACTTTCGCCGGGATGTAGAGGAGAAAAACCATCTGTCCTTTGTCCTCGTAAAGCGCGGAACTTTGAAGTCGACAGTGGTGAGAGACAAGCAACGACTGCATCATACCAAAGATCGGGTTCGGATCCACGTGGTCATCGAATCGAATCCTGACCCGGCAGCTAGCGTGTGAATCAAGCCAGAAGAAGGCGGTAACAAAGACAGCCATCGCCCACGATCCCATGCCACACGCAAGCCCGACCACCACAACCGTGATGGCTTTCCCAGTGAGTTTCGGATTGTCGAGCAGGGTTCGAAATCGCAAGAGCGCGCCGATGCCGAAGATGACAAAGGCGAGCGTTTGGCTGGTCCCGCTCAGTTCGGCGACAACCGCCCCGACCATGCCGAGAAGAATGAGCGCCTTGCGCTCTTCGAAATCGGAAAGGGGATTCGCTAGCGACGAGCGGCGCGGATGCCACGCGATCGCCCACGCACAGGCCACAGCCAGGCTGAGACTGAGGAAGAGTCGTAGAATGAATTCGGGATGCCCGAACTGTTCGATGCTGTTTTGAATCGATAGCCACGAATTCCCCTTGGGGTCAGTGGTCCCCACTTTGGCCATCTCTTCCGCAGGGTTGGCGCCGAGCGCGGCAGACGACAGCACGCCCATGAGCGCGATGACGGCGACGGCGACGATCGTGCGTAGCGCTCGTCCGAGATGGCGACCAGTGCGAAAGAGATGCGCCGGCATCCTGTGTTCGGAACTAATCGGAATCTTCGTTTTTGAGACTGCGCCCTCAAGG
>QHOQ01000205.1 GCA_003219355.1 Verrucomicrobiota bacterium | reverse complement strand
ATGTGGACGGTTTTCATCCGGAGAATATTGCAAAACTCGCGCTTGGAGATCCGACCGGGCTCGTTCCATGTACCCCGCTTGGCGTGCAACATCTGCTCATCGAAAGCAAGATCGACATCAGCGGCGCGCACGTCATCATCCTCGGGCGCAGCATGATCGTCGGCAAACCGCTCGCACTTTTGCTTATGCAAAAAAACAGGGATGCAGACGCCACAGTGACTGTCGTGCACTCGCGCAGCCGGAATCTCGCAGAGATTACGCGCTCGGCCGACATTTTGATCGCGGCAATAGGCCAGGCGAATTTCGTGAAAACCGAACATGTGCGCGATGGAGCGGCCGTTGTCGATGTTGGTATTAATCGCGTGGACGAACCGGCCAGCGAACGCGGTTATCGCCTGGTCGGCGATGTCGCGTTTGATGAAGTGGCAGAAAAAGCGAGTGCAATCACGCCAGTGCCCGGCGGCGTCGGGCCGATGACAATTGCAATGTTGATGTCGAATACGGTCAAAGCGTCTCGCGCAATCAATTCGGTCTGACAATTTTCGCGGTCAACAATCGCAAGATCGAGGGATCAATTCGTGCCGCATGAACAAAGAATGATCCGAGTCGCGGCGACAAGACAGAAGCGCGTGCCAGACGATTAATCCACAATCGACCACGATACATTTCTGCGCAGGTGCGAGCGAATTCCCGCAAAGTTGATTGTCGATCTTCGCCTCGAATTATCTTGATGATTGCCTGCGCCGCCAGTTCGCCGGAGCGAAGAGCATAATAGATTCCTTCCCCTGTAAACGGCTCCACTACGCGGGCGGCATCGCCTATAAACAACAAATTTTTGTGCGCCGGCGAAAGCGCGTCTCGAGTAAGCGGTGTGATCGTTCGCCAGGCGTGGTTCGGCGAAACGCCAAATCGTTTTGTTGCCCACTTTTTGAGTGCCTCCATCTCGCGCGGCTTTGCGACAAGGCAAACGTTTAGTTCTTGGCCATTCACCGGCGCCAGGCCTGAATAACCGTTCGGAAGAAATTGCAGCACCGCCGAATTGCCAAAGTTGGCCGGCAGCGGCAAATGCGATTGCAACGCAATGCGCTCGCGTTCGGGTCGCGGCAATAAGTTGCAGAGGCGCGCAACAGTCGAGTTGCGGCCATCGGCCCCTACCAGCGTTCGCGTGACAAAGCGTTCTCCCCTCGCCGTTTCAATCTTCCAACCGTGACTGTTAGTCAACGCCGTGACCGTTGTCTCTTCATAAATGTCGGCACCGAGCTCGCTAGCACGCCTTAGCAAGCGATCGTCGAAAACGCTACGTTTGACGGCGAACTCGCACTCATCGCCAGGCGGAAGATCGATAACCACTTTTCGACCGCCGACCGCGATAAACTCGACAAAATCCAGTTTCGCATGCGGGAGAATACGGACCTGCTGCGCGAGGTTGAGGCGATCAAGTACGGGCCAGCAGGACGGATTCAGGCAATCGCCGCAAACTTTTTCGCGTGGAAATTTTTCGCGCTCAAGAACGAGCGTTCGCAACCCCGCGAGAGCGCAAAACGCCGCACAGCTTGATCCAGCTGGACCACCACCGACGATTGCCACGTCAAATGTCTCCATTTCTGCTTCAGTCTCGAAGAAATGCAACCCGCATAAAGTCATTTCGGCGCTCATAAATCGCGTTTATCTTGCCGGGGTCTACGCGGCTGGCGCATATGGCATCCGATTCAGGAATAACTGTGAACACAAGCTAATGGGCTGGTCTCTCCCAATCTTTCGCGTTGCCGGAATTCAATTGCGGATTCACGTCACCTTCTTGCTGCTGATCGGCTGGCTTGCTTTTGGGTACTACGCAGAGGGTGGTTCGGCCGCCGCGGCTGCGCGGGTCGTTTTCATTCTGCTTCTCTTCGTGTGCGTGGTCCTGCACGAATTTGGACATGCCTTCGCGGCGAAAGCTTTTGGGATCAACACCCCGGACATCACGTTGCTTCCAATCGGTGGGGTCGCGCGATTGGAACGGATGCCGGAGAAGCCAATGCAGGAATTGGTGATCGCCTTGGCTGGGCCGATGGTGAACGTGGTGATCGCGCTTGGCTTGTTTGTGGCTGGCGGGTCGCAGGCGTTGCTTAATCCCTCAACGATCGAAGGGGGCGGTCTTGTTGCCCAGTTGCTCACCATCAACATCCTGCTCCTCCTCTTCAATTTGCTGCCCGCGTTTCCAATGGACGGCGGGCGCGTTTTGCGCGCGCTCCTCGCAACCCGACTGAGTTATGCGCGCGCGACGCAGGTCGCGGCCAACATCGGCCAGGGATTTGCATTCGTCTTCGGGTTCATCGGGCTGATTTGGAATCCATTCCTGATCTTCATCGCACTTTTCGTTTACATCGGAGCGACCCAGGAGGCGGCACTCGCGCAGATGAAAGATGTCTCGCGCCGGTTTCCGGTCTCGAGCGCGATGGTACGCGAATTCCACACGCTTCCGGAAAACGCAACCCTGCAAGAAGCGGTGGACGCTCTTCTTGCGACCTCTCAGCACGATTTTCCGGTCGTTAATGAAACGGGAAACGTGGCGGGTGTGCTCACCCGCCACGATCTGATTGCGGCTCTGCGCAAAGACGATCCGCAGCTTCGCGTTAGCGACGTGATGAGGCGCGACATTCCCACCGTTACGACTGGTACACGTTTTGAAGAAGCATTCCGGATCATGCAGGAATGCAATTGTCCAGCGGTGCCCGTACTCGACAGCATGAAGCGATTAGTCGGTTTGTTGACGCCGGAAAACGTAAGCGAACTGATGATGGTGCAGTCGGCATTGCCGCGTCGCCGGGTTTCGTAAAAGGTGGATCGGCCCTTCGCGAAGCGATGCTAAGTAAATGCGGCTTTGCCGCCATGTTCTAACATCGAGCTCGCCGCGGGACGAGTCCGTCCGACTGGCGGACAAGGGACTACTCGATCCACCTGCTGATTGTCGATCCTGCCGTCAAGCGTAGATTGGCGCCCAACAATGGCATCCTTGACGAAAGAGAAACCGGATCTGCAAAAAAGAGTGCACGAAGTGCCGCATAAACCCGGTGTCTACTTGATGCGCGATCGCTTTAATCGGGTTATTTATGTCGGCAAAGCGCGGGACCTGCGCAAACGCGTGAGCTCCTATTTTCTGCCATCGAAAGTGGCGCAGGCCGACCTGAAGACCCGTGCCATGCTCGATGCCGTTTGGGATTTCGAGACGCACACCGTGCGCAGCGAGGCGGAATCGCTCTTGCTCGAAGGCAAGCTGATCAAGGAATACCGGCCACGTTACAACGTCTCTTTTCGCGACGACAAACGCTTCCTTCTGGTAAAGATCGACACCTCCGAGGAATGGCCGCGTTTCCGGCTGGCGCGATTTAAAAAGGACGATGGTGCCCGCTACTTCGGACCGTATGCGCATGCCGGTGCGCTCCGGCAGACGCTGAACTTTATGCGCAAGAAATTTGGCGTTCTCACGTTCGGACGCGGTTCGCCGACGGAGCGGGAATTGAAATCGTCAACCTATCAGGTGCCGATGCGTTTGAGCGAAATTAGCGCCGAGCAATATCGCGAGCGTGTCGCACAGGCTTGTGAGTTTCTCGAGGGGCACTCGCGCGAGATGATCGCCGCGCTCGAAGAGGAGATGCGTAAGGCGGCGGCGAAAATGGATTTCGAAAAAGCGGCCGAGCTTCGCAACATGGTTGAAGATTTGCGCAACACGACAAAGCCGACGCGCCGTTTTACCCGCGGCAGTTTGCCGAGCACAATCGATCCAATGGGAGACGTCCAGGCGCTGGCCGATGCCCTGCAACTTCCGCGCCCGCCGCACGTGATGGAATGCTTTGATATCTCGAACATTTCCACAACGCATGTCGTAGCGTCGATGGTTTGTTTCCGGAATGGGGTACCGGACAAAGATAATTATCGACGATATCGGGTCCGAACCGTTGAAGGACAGGATGATTTCGCCAGCATGGCCGAAGTCGTTAGGCGAAGATATTCGCGGGTCCTTCTTGAAGCTCGCGAGGCATATCCGGATCCGGCGGAATATTCACAAGAGAATGCATTCGAAATTGCGGAACGCCTGAGTAATCCGCAATCCGCAATCCGCAATCCGCAATCGTACGTTCGCCTGCCCGACTTGATCATTGTCGATGGCGGCAAGGGGCAACTCTCTGCGGCGTGCCGCGAGCTGCAACGGCTCGGGCTGCATGATCTTCCGATTATCGGACTGGCGAAGGAACACGAGGAGATTTATCGCCCAGGCCGGGCGCTGCCCCTGCAATTGCCACTCGATTCCGGTGCGTTGCGCTTGCTCCAGCGCATTCGCGATGAAGCGCATCGCTTCGCTAACGCCTATCATCAACTGCTCATGAAAAAGCGCATCGGCGAAAGCATTCTTGATGATTGCCCAGGCGTGAGTCAGAACCGGAAGAATCTGCTCTTACGAAAGTTTGGTTCCGTGAATCGTCTGCGCAAAGCGACGGTCGACGAAATTGCGTCCACGGAAGGGATTGGTCCCAAGCTGGCTGAAGAAGTGCATCGCTTCTTGCAGCGACATTGAATTACCGCAGATTTCGCAGATCAACGCAGATTAGCTGAGATGATGTTTGCCCAAATCTGTGAAAATCTGCGCAACCTGGGGTTTGCCGTAGTTCTGTTTTTCACTCCGCTCGCCGTTTTTGCGCAGATCTTGCAGCCATCGGCCGGCTCAAGCGCAAGCCCGGCTGCGGAAGAAGAGAACATTGTCCCGACATTCGAAACGCAAAAACTCGCGCGCACGTACATTCTCGATGTTCCGGCGCCGCGCGGGCAAATAACGGACCGGAACGGCGTGCCGCTCGCACAAAATCGGCTCAGTTACAATCTCGCGATCAATTTTCCCACGCCGCTCGATTTTTCCAACGCGCAGGCGCTCAGCTTCGTCCGGGAAAAGATCGACAAGGCGGAAAAGTTAATCGGCCGCACGCTCAGGATCTCAGAAGAAGCGATCCTGCGGAGTTATCGCAACCGTGGGATTATGCCTTTTGAGATCTCGCAGAATCTGAGTCAGTCGGAGTACAAAGAGGTCAAAGATAATTTGCCAGCCGGAATGATTGCGCGGCCAGTTTATGTGCGCACATATCCCAATGGCAGAATAGCCGGGCAGATCGTCGGTTATACTGGAAAAACCGGGCGCAACCCTGACGGCATCGTTGATAATCACGAAGCGCTTTGGCCCGAAACCGAGGGACGCGAGGGACTTGAGCAAACGTTCAACGAAATGCTCGTTGGCAAGCACGGCGAGTACAAACTCACGTTCGATAAAGATGGCCGGAAGACTTCCGAGAAATTGGTTACGCCGCCAGTGCCCGGTTACAATGTTGTCACCACGCTTGATCTTCACCTCCAGGAACTCGCGGAACAAGCTCTGGAGGCAAAAGCCAAACGCGGCGCGATTGTGGTTGTCGATCCAAACAACGGAGACATTCTCGCGCTGGCGTCGTGGCCAACTTACGACCCGAACCTTTTCATTCCGTCGATCTCATCGGAAAAGTTTAAATCCTTGCAGGACGATCCAAATATTCCCCTCCTGCCGCGCGCATTTCGGTCGTCTTATCCGCCAGGATCGACATTCAAAATCGTGGTAGGTATTGCAGCACTCGAGAGCGGCGCTGTTCAGCCCGATGATCGATTCGAATGCGTGCCGGCACTCCAGATTGGCAATGTCACTTTTCACAACTGGAAAAAAGGCGACCGTGGCGCGCTGAATTTTGTTCAGGCGCTCACCGAATCGTGCGATACCTGGTTCTATCAGGCCGGAATCAAAACCGGCGGCGAAGCAATCATTGATTGGGCACTAAAGCTTGGGTTTGGGGCGAAATGCGGCATTCCGTTGCGTGGCGAGGCGGAAGGCCGCGTGCCAAACGATGAGTACATGAAGGCAACGCACGGCCGCAGACTGCTGAACGGCGACGTCGCAAACTTATCGATAGGTCAAGGAGACATGCAGGTGACCCCACTGCAAATGGCGCAAGCCATGGGAATCGTGGCGAACGGCGGCACATTTTATCAAACGCGTCTCGTCCAACAGGTGCAGACATTCGATAACAAAATTGTTACTGCCTACTCCGTCCGTGCGAAAAAGACGCTCGATCTCTCATCCGAGACACTGGACCAATTGCACACGGGGGTGATCGACGTCGTCAATGGGCCGGGGGGCACCGCACATCAAGCAAGCCTCGATAACGTTGAAGTCGCTGGGAAAACCGGCACTGCGCAATGGGGACCGAAGAACAAAGAGCGCACGGCAGCGTGGTTCGCGGGATTCTTACCAGCCGATCAACCACGATTCGCGTTCGCTGCGCTCTACGAGGGCGACGTGGACAGCAAAGTGCATGGAGGGAGCGCCGCTGCGCCAATGATCGCCGATATTTTTAAGGAGATTTATAGAGGACAACAAGCGAACAGCACTCGGAAACGTCGCGCTCCCGAAGAAACAGAAGTTCGTCGGGCTGAGCCGGTGGAAGAAGATCAGTCGGATTAGGTTTGCTGTCATTGTCCGACTTAACTGAGGGCTAGGCGATATTGCTTCGCTGGGCGATCTCTACTACCCGGACACCGCCGAAAAGACCTCCGCACACGAAAAAGTGTTAGTATGGCTAAGTGCGAAGTTTGCGAAAACGAATATGACAAGTC
>QHOQ01000254.1 GCA_003219355.1 Verrucomicrobiota bacterium | reverse complement strand
TGTTTTTGATCGCGACCAGTCGCTCGTAATTTTCTCCGTAGGTTTTTTTGACGCGGTCTTCTCCTTCATCGCCCATCAAAAAGTTTACATACGCTCCGCCCGCTGAATACGGATGGAGCGCATCGTAGTAACTCTTCGTCCACGAAATTGTCTTGTCGTTATTTGCCGGATCGGGATCAACGCCCACCATGACTTGCGCCCAGGTGGCATCGCGATAATTCCAGGCAGTATCTTTTTTGCCCACGCGTGATGCCGCACC
>QHOQ01000255.1 GCA_003219355.1 Verrucomicrobiota bacterium | reverse complement strand
TTATCTCATCCGAAAACGCACGCTCGACTTCGACGACGTAATGAACATGCAGCGCGAAGTCGTTTACACTTATCGCAATGAGACAATCGATTCGGAAGAGCCGCGCACGCTCATTTACGAGGTCATCGATGAGGCCGTGCCGGCGAAAGTACAGGAGTATCTCGCTGCCGAGCGCGATGAAGAACCTAATTACACAGGTTTTTTAAACTGGGTAAACACTACTTTTCCCCTCGGCCTAACGAAAGAGAAGGCGCAGTTCGAGACGCGCACGGTTGATGAAAACGCGCAGTTCCTGATCGGGAAGATCAAGGACGCCTACGAGCGCAAATCGAGCCACGAGGAGCCGGCCGCTGTTAAGAGCCTCGAGCGCTACATTATTCTAAACGCGATCGATCGGCTTTGGCAGGAGCATCTCTATGCCATGGATGCGCTACGCGAAGGCGTTTATCTTCGCGGCTACGCACAAAAAGACCCGCTGATCGAGTACAAGACTGAAGCGTACGACATGTTCGTCGAATTGATGGCGAACATTAAAAACGAAGTGCTGCACAATCTTTTCCGGAGCACATCGAACCTGCAGGCCTTCGAGAATTTCCTCGCAAGCTTGCCGCAATTTCTGCTGCGTGAACATGCTCCCGCCGCGCCAACGGCGAATGCTCCGGCGCGTGGTCGACAGCTTCAGCCGGTTGGTGCGATGGCTGCGGTTGCTGGGGACGGGGACGGCGCCGGTGAGATGACGCTCGATCTTCCGATTCGGCGATCAATTCCAAAGGTCGGCCGGAACGAACCGTGTCCCTGCGGCAGCGGCAAAAAATACAAGAACTGCTGCGGCAGAGTCGCGTAAGGACCGGTCGACCGTTCATTTACTAGGCACGCTCGATTTCTTTCGAGCTAATCAAGCTCGTAGGTTGTGATCTCAAGTTCGTGGCCGTCGGGGTCGCGAAAATAGATCGAGCGCGAAATTTCGTGATCTTGGAATTCGAACTTGATACCGCGGCGCTTGAGTTCTTCCTGCGCGGAGAGAAAACCGTTGCGGTCGGCGCGAAAGGCGAGATGCAACATGCGGATCTTGGTGGCCGCGGAAGATTTTGAATCCACGCCGCGCGCGGGAAATAAAGCGATTGCGGTATTTCCTTTGCCTATGAATGTCGGGATCCCGTCCCACATTCCTTCATACCGTCGCTCAAAGCCAAGGACATCGGCGTACCATTTCGCTGCTTCCTCGACATCGCGGACGGCGAGAGCTACGTGATCAATTCCTTCGAGCTGCATGAGCAGCGTGAGTATTTAAACCGCCGTTTGCAGCGCTTCGCCAGTCCATTGGACCGCATGGGCGCGAACTGGTCGACCGAAGCCTTTAAGGACAACTTCGCCCAGGTCTTCGAATAAGAGTCCCTTGCCGATGCACAGTTCTGCAACCGCGTTCGTGACCAAGATCTGTTCCGGCTGCGCATGGGCGCAGAGCCGAGCGGCCAGTTGCACCGTCGATCCAAAGAGATCGTTATGTTGCTCGACAGGTTCCCCCGCTGCGGCACCGACTCGAACCTTGAGCGGGCGCTCGGGATTCGCTTCCTCGTGCCTGGCCAATTCGCGCTGAATCTGGATTGCGCATCGAACCGCCCCCGCTGTCGACACGAATGAGGCCATGATGCCGTCTCCGGTGTGCTTGACCTCGCGACCGCCTAAAGCGGACAAGGCGTCTCGCACGATCGTGTCGTGCACGCCAAGCAAGGCGATGGCCGCTTCGTCGCCCAGGGATTGAGTGAACGTCGTTGACTCCACCATGTCGGTGAACAGGACAGTCCGGATTCCCGGATCGCGTGCGTCGGCTCCACCACCAGGCAAGAGGGCGGCCCCCGCCGGATTCGTTTGGACATCGCCGAGAAACCCATCCGCGAGCTCAGGCTGAATTTCGATAATCTTTCGGGCAACGAGGCCGTGCGCCTCACGGTGGCAGGAGTGTGCTGCTTCGGCATTTGGTGCCTCGACGAGACAGAAGACTTTCCCACGATTCTCGT
>QHOQ01000204.1 GCA_003219355.1 Verrucomicrobiota bacterium | reverse complement strand
GCGGCGGGCATTCGTTCCTCGCTTCGTCCGTATCCGGCCACATTTCTCGGGAGCAGCGAGATCACGCTGGCCGAGCTCGCGCTCGCTTACACGATATTTCCAAACGGCGGTTGGCGACCGAACACGCCGCACATTTTGGAACGCATTGAAGAAAAGGACGGGACGGTGGTATGGGACGCAAAGCGAACACGCACCCGGCAAACTGTCATCAAACCCGAAACCGCATATGAAGTACATTCCTGCCTTGCCGATGCGCTCGAATCCGGAACCGGCAAAGCTGCTCGCACACAATTTGGCTTGAAGAAATTGCCAGCAGCGGGGAAAACTGGCACCGCCTACGATTTCACGGATGCACTTTTCGCTGGTTACGATTCCAACTTTACCTGCGCGGTTTGGATGGGCTTCGACAAGCCTCAAAAAATTTACCGCGGCGCGTTTGGCCGGGAGCTGGCTTTGCCGGTCTGGGTCGACATCATGAACGCGGCCGCCGAGCGCTATCCGCCGCGAGAAAATATGCGCCCAGCAAATTTAAAGGAGGTCGAGATTTGCTCTCGATCAGGTTTGCTCGCCACCGATAAATGTTACGATGGCGTTGCAACCGCGAATGGCAACGCCGTTCAGCGACGCAGCACTTACATGGAAATCGCGACACCGACGCAGATGCCGACGGAATCATGCAACGTCCACGGCGAGCCGCGCGCTCGTCTTGTCCGCGACCTTCCTTCAGGGGATTTGCCGCGCGCAGAGCTGGCTGTCGATCTTAGCAAAGTCACACCGGTAATCGTAAAAAGCCCGACGTTGCTGGCGGACAAAGACCCGTACAATTCTCTCAAGTCAACTTTGAAGCCAGCGCCAGAACCGGAAGCGGAAAAGGAGCTGGCGGAAAAGGCGAAGATCGACGATAGCGCCGGCGAGAATCGAGTGAAATCGGCGACACCCGAAAAAGTTAGCGGACCGGCAAGCGAGCCACTCAATCAAACGCCCGACTCTGCCGCGCCGATCAGGAAAGCGATACCAGTCGAGCCGCAGGAGAAAAAACCAGCTGAGATTCGGCGCGCGATACCGGTTAAGCCGCTCGATCAAGTGAACGAGGAACAGACCCTCCTGAAATCAGCGACACCGCCTCCGAGCGATCTCGGCGACTAAGCAATGGCGTCGCTCGGCGCAGACCAATTTCGGTTGACCGTTCTCAACCCGGGCGGCCGCGACCCTGAACAACATTTTCATGAGCCAGCCACCTCGGGCGGGCAAGAGCATCCACCCGTCAATTTCCACGGTTACGCTGCGTGCACGCGCGGCGTTTTTCATTACGACACGCGTCGCGCGATCGTGGAGGCCACGCCGGTCCTTCTCCTTTTGCGCCGCGATTTTAGAAATTCAGAGCGCGCCTTGACCGAGCTCAAAAAGCACGGCCGGACAGTCGCAGTTTCCCTCAAGGAGACCGGCCTGCACCAGATCGCTCAACAATTATGCGATCACGAGAAGTTATCGCGCTTCATGAAAATTGTGAGACAAGCCGATGGCTGCATTGCGACGACACCGGAAGCTGCGGAGATCTATCAGCGCGCACGTTGGAAATATAGTCCTGCCACAGTCGCCTTCATTCCAACACCATACCCGCTGGAGGACCGACAATGGAACTTCTCGGTGCCGCCTAACGACCAATCGGGAATCTTTCTCGGCACACGCGAATGGGACGTGCCCTCACGCAACCATTTTGCGGCGCTGCTCGTCGCGCGGCAGCTTTGTGAAGAGACAGGCGAGCCGGTCACGGTAGTCAATCTGGATGGATACAAGGCGCGACGATTGCTTTGGGAGATAAAATTTCCAGAAGGAAAATTCCACACAATCGAGCAAGAAAAATCGTATCCGGATTACCTGAGAGAGGTGGCTAGACATAAGATAATTTTGCAACTCGACCGTAGTCGTGTGCCGGGTCAGGTGGCGGGCGACGCGCTTCTCTGCCGGACCGTTTGCGTGGGCGGAGACGGCGCGATTGAAAGGATCGCGTTCCCGAAGACATGTGGTCAGGGACGCACCATCGACGAAATCGCTTCCGTCGCGCTTGGGTTATTGAAAAATGCTGATTCGCGCGCCGCGATTATCGCCGATTCGCAAGAGCGCGCCTTGGAGCGGCTCTCTTTTCAAGCAGTGTGTTCGCAGCTGGCGAAGTTTTTCGAACGCGACGGGTGACTGAGTCAATCGCTCCTACCAATCAGTCGCAAATAAATATCTTCCAAGCGCCGCACCTGGGTAGACTGATCAAACTTTTCTGCGACCGCCTCCGCACCCGCGCGTCCAATGCCTGAGAGAAAATGTCGATCTTGCGCTGCCTCGAACAGCGCGCGCACAAGCGCTTTATCGTCGCGTTCAGGCACAAGCACGCCGCTCACGCCATTTTCGATTGCTTCGGGAATCCCGCCATGCTGGGTCGCGAAGACCGGCAGTCCGCTTGCCATAGCTTCCAGCATTGAATTTGGAATTCCTTCCTGATTTCCGTCAGAACCGGTTTCGCTTGGGTGCATGAAAATGTGCGACGCATAAAACAGGTCGCGCAGTTGCTCCTGCGAAATGAAACCAGTAAACGAAACGCGATTGTCGATCTTCAGTTCGCGCGCCAGTTCTTGAAGTGTGCTGAGCAACGGCCCTTCTCCAGCTATGGTTAACCTCGCGTTTGGATATTCCTCTGAAAATCTCGCGAAAGCATGGAACGTGATCGGCAGGCCCTTTTTCTCGATCAAACGGCCAGCCTGCACGAACCGCCATTCGCCCCCGCGACCGCGGGGTGGGAAACTCCGTCCGCGATGTGGAAATTCGTCAAGCGGAATGCCGGTTCGTTGCACTTCGATTTTACTTTCGTCGCAGCCTAGATCGATAACTGCGCGTCGCAACGATTCCGACCGGACCAACACGAGTTTTACCGCATCAAGCATCTCCCGAGTGGCGCTTCGATACGCCGCTTTGTTCATGTCCACCATCACATCGGCGCCATGAAAGGAAACAATCGACGGCTTTGACCACGCGCGAATCAGCGGCAGAAGGTGCACGGCGATATGACCGAAGTAAATATGCAAAAGACGCGCATCGGTTTTTGTTAAGATCCTCAGCAACGCGCGAAGCTCAGTCCCGGAAATTTGCCACGGCGCATCACGCAATTGTCTGAACCAAAAGCGTCGCAGAAAATGGATGGAAGGTTTTGCGATGAGATGAATCGGCTCAAAGGGATAGCGGAAGGCTTCTTCGCGCTTCTGCGCGATCACTACGGCCTGGCATCGCTCTAAGGCAGTTATTTGCCGGTAGATGTGCAACATCTCCGGTTTTAGAAACGTCGCGCAATAAGATGCGACGACGGGGGGCGAATCAGATAGCGGCTTCAACGGCCCAACGCTCAACGGTCAACGTTGAACGTTCAATTCAAAACTCGAACCTGAAATCTGCTAAAACACGATCTCGAAGAGTTTAATCCCCTTCCACTTTCCCGGAATGTCTGGATCAAATGCCGTGTGTTCCACCCAAGTGCCATATCGCCCAGGCGCCCATGGATTCAGCATCTGGAGTGGATTCCCTCCCCGAAGCGCTTGCGGAACCACTCCCTGGACTTCAGGGCGTTGTAAGAGCGGCGGCGGTGTGGGCATTGCTCTCACCGGTTGTTGCGGCCCGAGTGGCGCCCTGAAACTTTGTGCGGAGGCACTCGCCACCAGTGCAGCCAGGATCGAGATGATTAACGTTTTCATATTTTTCCTTTCCAGCGAGACGTGCAAGTTCTTGCCCGTTACAACGCCTGCCCACATTATATAGTTCGATGGACTATATTGAAAAGGCCGCACGTGTCTTGGATATCGAAATTTTTGAAATCAAGCGGCTCCGGGACCGTTTGGGCGAAAATTTCTCGCGTGCCGTCGAGCTGATCAAAGAAACGGTCGATGCGCGGGGGAAAGTTGTCGTTCTCGGAGTCGGGAAATCCGGACACATCGGGGCAAAAATCGCGGCCACGCTCACAAGCACGGGATCACCGGCCGTCGTCCTCGATTCTTCCAACGCTTTGCACGGCGACCTGGGCATGGTCGCCGATGGCGATGTTGTGCTGGCGCTAAGCGCAAGCGGCGAGACGGAGGAATTACTCCGGATTCTGCCGGCAATCGCCCGTTTTCAAGTACGAATCATTGCGTTTTGCGGCGACCCAAAATCGACCCTCGCGCAAAACGCCCATGTGCTGCTCGATGTAAACGTGGACCAGGAGGCATGTCCGCTGAATCTCGCGCCGACTTCGAGTACCACGGTGATGCTGGCCCTGGGTGACGCACTCGCCATGGTGCTGCTCGAGGCGCGCGGATTTAATAAAGAAGATTTTGCCAAATTCCATCCTGCCGGCGTGATCGGCCGCAGCCTACTCATGCGTGTGCATCAAATCATGCGGCCGCGCCAATCGATGGCGATTGTTTCAACCGATACGACGATACGCGACGTGCTCAAAGCAATGACGAGCGTCCGCGCCGGCGCCGCCGTCGTGGTGGGTGAAGATCGAGAACTGCTCGGGATTTTTACGCACGGCGATTTCGCGCGGCGCTTCCAAGCGGATTCCAAGATCGGCGAGCAACTGGTCGCAGATTTGATGACGTTGAATCCGGTGACGGTGCACAAAGACAAACTCGCCGTTGAAGTCCTGAACCTGCTGGAGCGTCACCGGATCGACGATCTTGTCGTTATCGATGACGAAAGCGTGCCAGTCGGGATCATTGATTCGCAAGACCTCACCCGCTTGAAGTTGCTCTGAGCGGGTGTAACGTCCGCGCTCCCGCAACTCTCAACGCTCAATCTCTTTCCATGGCTGCCGCAAACGATCTTCGCAAAGGAATGGCGATTAAGTACAACGGCAATCCAGCCATTGTGCTCGAAGTCCATCACCGCACGCCCGGAAATTTGCGCGCGTTCGTCCAGGCGATCATCCGTTATATTAACACCGGCAAAAGCGCCGATGTCCGTTTTGGTTCCACCGACAAAGTGGAGCTAGTTGAGATCGAGCGAAAGAATCTCGAGTTCAGTTACAAAGATCGTAACGGGTTTCATTTCATGGACCCGGAAACGTACGACACGATTACTTTGCAGGAAAATCTGATTGGCGACGCCAAAGATTATCTCGTGGAAAATCTCTCGCTCCAGGTTCTCTACGCCGAAGGCAAACCGGTGCAGATGGAAATGCCCGCCTCCGTCAGTCTCAAGGTCGTTGAATCCCCGGAAGGCGTGCGGGGCGATACCGCCAGCAACGTGACCAAGCCGGCCGTGCTCGAGACCGGGAAGACAATCAACGTCCCGCTCTTCATCAAAGAAGGTGAAAATATTAAGATCGACACTCGCACCGGCGCCTACATGGGGCGCGCTTAGCTAGGACGAGGCCTCGTCGCGTCCTGCGAATTTGTCTTTCCCAAACCTGCGTCAATCTGCGTAATCTGCAGATAACTTTGGCGGCGACGAATCGAAGATCGAAAACGTATCGCGGACGCAGATCGCGTGGCCGGGTAAAGATTGCTCCGCGTTTCGCGTCGACGACAAGGGTCGTTTCCGCCCCTGATTCACTTCTGGTCCCCACGCGCTGGGTGAAGTTTGTCGTCGCGATTTTTTTGCTGCCCGTTTGCGCAATTCTTAGTCAGACGTTTTTCACCGTCTTTGCGCGCGCAACTGTGACACAGCGACTTTGGGCCGGCGAAGAATTTTGGTTTTTTTCATTGGGCGCGGTCCTTTGGTTGATCGCTTTCCTCGGCTTGCCTCGACCGATTCTCATCTATGTCTTCGGACATGAACTGACGCATGCGCTCTGGGTTTTGCTTATGGGCGGCAGGGTCAGCCGATTTCGCGTCGGACGCGATGGCGGGCATGTGGTGACAAACCGCAATAACTTCTGGATCGCGCTGGCCCCTTATTTTTTCCCGCTCTACAGCATTCTCGCGATCGCCGCTTACGGCGCGCTCAGCCTGTTTCTAAATGTTCAGCCGTACGGCCGCCTGCTTTACGCCGTGATCGGTGTGACCTGGGCATTCCATTTCACGTTCACCTGCTGGATGATCCCAAAAAATCAGACCGACCTAAGCGATCAAGGCACCTTTTTTTCGCTCGTCCTGATCTACCTAATGAATCTAATCCTGCTGAGCGTGATGCTCGTTCTCGCGTCACCACAAATTACCCTTGGGGCGTTTGGCGCTGATCTGCTAACGAACGTCAGTAGCTTCTCGCATTGGGTCGTCGATCTTTTCAACCGCGTCAGCCAGCACTAATTTTTTGTAGCGGCGGTCTCTGACCGTCGCATTAATTCTTCAGAAGCATTCATCTCTGAACTCCAGATCAAAGGCGGTCGGAGACCGCCGCTACAGGTTCGTCATCACTGCGAACGGCAAACTGGGCAGTGCGCCAGCTAGCGAAATTCGCCGGCCTTTGTGATGAAGCTTGCGACAAGTGAAGAGATTGTGTGCGTGCTCAAGCGAGAGCGTCTCGGGAAATTCGAGCGTCGTATCTTTCCATCGTTCAGCGGTTGGCGGGAAACCGATGCGCGAAGAGAGCCGCGGCGCGATTACAACGATCCATTGATCGCCGAGTCGTCGTGCGAAACTGACACAGCATTCTGCAAACGTCCCGGTCGCGGCGAGGGGCAAATAGTCTCCACGCTGGAAAAGATCGACATGTTCGCGTCGAAATTGCAGCAGTCGTTGCGTCAGAAACATTTTGATCCGGCCGTCAGGCCAGTTCTGCATCAGCTCGTCGGAAGTGGAAGCTGACAACGCTTCGAGCATTTCGCGACGTGGTCTGTAATCAACCGGCCGCCGGTTGTCGGGATCGACTAGGCTGTAGTCCCAAATCTCAGTGCCTTGATAAATGTCGGGCACTCCCGGCGAAGTCAGCTTAAGCAGCGTCTGGGTGAGCGAATTGATGGCGCCGAGCCGCGCGATCTCCTGAACAACTGGAAGGAAAGCCGGAACGAACTTGTTCCGCGGCGAGGAATCCAGAATTCTCCCTACGAAATCGCGCATCGCTGCGTCCCATTCTTCATTTGGCTGGATCCAGCTCGTGTTCACCTTCGCTTCGTGGAGCGCCTTGGCCATATAAGTTTGAATGCGTTCGGTGTACTCGGCTGTTGCCGCTTCTTCTGGTAGGCCGGAAGGCTGCACCGGCCAGGTCCCGAGCAATGTTTGATAAAGCAAATATTCCTCATTTCCGTCTGGCGCTTCGACGTCATTGATAGTGCGTTTCCAGCGGCGATTGGCGAGGCGCCAGCGTTGCAACGAGCGCCGCCAAAGCTCCGGCATTTCGGAAAGCGCAACCATCCGCGCGCGCACATCTTCGCTGCGTTTTGTGTCGTGAGTCGAAGTCGCGAGCAGCGTCGCCGGCCAATTGCGCTGTCGATCCAGATTGCGCTCGTGAAATGCGTCAATGCTTAACCCGAACTGCTGCGGCTCGCCCCCGACTTCATTTAACGCGGCTAACCGGTTGTAAATGTAAAACACGGTGTCCTCCAGTCCCTTGGCCATGATTGGTCCGGTGGCTTGCTGGAACTTCAGAACAAAATGCGTGTGCGCGGCCCGCGCTTCGGCATCGAGGTTTTCCGGAAACCGGAAGACCAAAACGTCGCGCAGAAAATTGAAAATGGATTCTTCAATCGCGGGATTCCGGCGCTTGGCTGCGGTAACCGCGCGTTCGATCACTTGTCGATCTTCCTCGCTCACCGGCCGCCCGGGTGCGAGATAAGTTCGATAAACTGGAAAACAGGCGATCGTCTCTCGCACCGCCCGGGCCAACGCTTCCAGGGTGAAATCGCGATACCAGCGATTTTGCTCGGACAGCCGATCGACCATGTTGCCAAGAACATCAACGTCATTGGCCAGCGCCAATTTCATTACTTGCAGCTTCTTCGCATAGACCAGATGACCGAAATGCAAAGAGTGACCGATAAAACGATGAAACGTCTTTGTGATCGTGGTCTCGGCGGAGGAATCGACCAGCAACTGCATCACCTGGTTCGCAAAATCGTAACCAGTGGTCCCGTGCACCAACCAATCCTTTCGCAACGTTTCAGCGTCTGTGAGGATTTTTTCCGCGACCATGTAAATAGCGCGCCCATCCTGGGGCAGGGCGATCGCCAGCGCCTTTGTGCAACGTTGCTGAAGCTTCTCGAAATACTCGCGCGGCAAATAAAGACCATCCGGATGATCGATGCGGAGACCTGTCACTGCGCCGGCCTGCATCAACTCCAGGAGCAGCCGGTGAACCGCATCAAAGACTTTGGGAAGTTCTACTCGGATCGCTGCGAGATCGTTAACGTCAAAGAAGCGGCGATAATTAATTTCCTCAGCCGCAACCCGCCAAAATGCCAGTCGGTACGACTGCGCGTTGAGCAACTCATCGAGCGCATCGAAGCTGCGCGGGTCCCCCGGTTCTCCGTTGATCCGGGCTAATGCCTTTTCGATTGCCTGCTGCACTTGCGGTGCTTCCGCGCACCGGCGCTCGAGACGTCGCTTGATGATTTCTTTTTCCCGGATGCGCTCCGCGATGCGCTTTGGATCGGTTTCAGTGCGTTTCGGCAAATATTCGAGCGCGGTCAGAATGCTTTGCACTTCCGCGTAAAAGTCTTCGTCCTTATGTTCGGCCAGA
>QHOQ01000203.1 GCA_003219355.1 Verrucomicrobiota bacterium | reverse complement strand
CCTGGTTTTTGCTCATCTGCGGAGTCCACTTTTTCTGGATCATGGTTTGCGATGCCATCGTGCGCGGCGCAATTGCCGATCGGCTGGGCGCGCTCTTCTTTTGGAAATTCATCTTTGCCTGTCTTCGCGGAATTATCACGGGCTGGCTTTTGGCTTCGTGGGTCTGTCTGTTTCGCCAATGCGAAAGTCGACGCCTTCAGCAGGAGAAATGGATCCAGTATTAACCCCAGCTGCGAGGACGCACATGAATGCGGCGAAAATTACCCGCCAAAGCAAATCGAATCTGGCCTTGGCGTTTATTTCGTTAGGGCGCGAACGCAAGCGTGACATCACCATCTTCTACGCATTTTGTCGTGTAATCGATGACACTGCCGATTCTTCCGAGCTCGATGTCGCGGAAAAGCGACGGCGCCTGGCAGCATGGCGCGAGATACTCCGCGTCGAGATTCCAGATGAGCCGACCCTTGCGCATGATCTGCGGCGTTTGATCGACAAGTATTGGTTATCGATCGATATGCTCGAGGAAATTATTACCGGAGTTGAGATGGATTTGAGCATCTCACGGTATGCGGCGTTCGAGGACCTGTGTATTTATTGCTATCGCGTCGCCAGCGCAGTCGGGCTCATCAGCATCGAGATTTTTGGATATCGCAATCCCGCCTGTAAAGAATATGCGCTTCAGCTCGGCCTGGCGTTGCAAATGACGAACATTATTCGCGACGTCGAGAAAGATTTGCGGAAAGGCCGCATCTATCTGCCACAGGAAGATCTAGCGCGTTTCAGTTACTCCGAATCCGACCTGCAAAATCGACAACATAATGAGCGCTTCGTTCAACTGATGGACTTCGAAGCAGCGCGTGCACGGCAGTTTTTCTCGCGTGCCGCGGCTACGCTTCCACGTGAAGATCGGCGATCGATGATCGCCGCCGAGATCATGGGGGCGGTTTATCGCGGTTTGCTTCGTAAAATGGAGATGGACAAATTTCGCATTTTCGAAAAAGAATACCGCCTCGGCAAACTGGCGAAAATGGGTCGGATCGCAGTGCAGCTGCTCAAAAGTTTTTGAATTAATCGCAGCAAGTGTCCGTCTGACTTCTCCACTACGAAAAGGGGTTAATAAACGAATATGAAAACTAAATTGGTCACTTTCTGTAGTGGCAGTGAGTTGACTCGCGCTCATTTTTTCTAACATCGTTTCAGCAGAGTACGCAACCTCGCTCGACCGGCGCGGTTTAATTCATCACGGGTAATTTATGAATAGAAAAATTTTCACGATTATTTTGCTCACTGCGCTGAGTTCTTTTGTTCTCAGCTCCTGTGAAACGCCAGTTGGACAAGGTGCCGGAATAGGTGCTGCGACCGGAGCGATCATTGGCGGCGCAGCGACAGGTCATGTCCGCGGCGCGGCCATCGGCGCTGCCGCAGGGGCCGCAGCCGGCGCGCTAGTCGGGGCGGCCGTCGAAGAGGATCAAGCCGTGCGTTACGGTCCGCCGCCTCCAGGCGGTTTTCCATTCGCGCGTTGGGCTGGGACGCCCGGTTTCTACTACAGCCCTTACACCGGTCGCGCTTACGATCTTCGCGGTGTTCCGCCTGGTGGACTGACTCGCGACGTCGATACTGGGCAACTTTTCCGTAAACCCTAATCAGCGGCAGTTTAGTTCAGGCGTTTCCCCAGAGATCAGCGCGTTTGGGCTTGGAGTGCATCCACGAGCGCTTGCGCTTCCTCAGTCATCCTCAGTAATTCCGGCCACGGCCGGTGGTAGTTTTCACCCGGCAGCTTGCGCGTTGCGTCAAACCCCATGTGGGAACCGATGTTTTGATCGGTGGGCGCGTGGTCAAGCGAATCGCTCGGATTCTTGATGACAGTCGTGTCCCGCGCTGGATCGGTGTTCGCGCACAACCGAAAGAGCACTTCGCTCGTATTGTGCACGTCGCAGTCCTCGTCAACCACGACGATGTATTTACTGAACATCATCTGGCCCATGCCCCATAGGCCGTGCATGACTTTAAAAGCCTGATAGGGGTACTGCTTCCGGATACTAACGAACACGAGATTATGGAAAACGCCTTCCGGCGGCAGCGTCATGTCCACGATTTCCGGGAAATTCATTTTGAATACTGGCAGGAAAATCCGCACACACGCGTCGCCGATATAATAATCCTCCATCGGCGGCACACCTACGATGGTTGTCGGATAAATCGCCTCGCGCCGATGTGTAATCGCGGTTAAGTGGAATACCGGATAGTCTTCCACCGCGGTATAGAAACCCGTGTGATCGCCAAACGGCCCCTCCGGTTGCATCTCGCCGGGTTGCACATAACCTTCCAGCACAAAATCGACGTCGGCCGGAACATCGACATCGATTGTTTTGCAACGAACGAGCTCGATCGATTTTTTTCGAAGAAAACCCGCAAAAAGAATTTCATCCAAACCGTCGGGCAGCGGTGCGGTTGCCGCGAAAGTATAGACGGGATCGCCGCCTAGCGTCACTGCAACCGGCATGCGCTCCCCGCGTTGATAATAGCGTTTTCCATGGCGCGCGCCCACCTTGTGAATTTGCCAATGCATTCCGGTCGTGCGCTCGTCATAAATTTGCATCCGATAGATACCGATATTTCGTGCTCCTGTCTCGGGATCGTGTGTGTGCACATTCGGCAACGTGATAAAACGTCCGCCATCTTTCGGCCAACATTTGAGAATCGGCAGGTCGTTCAATGAAAAATCTTTTCCGTTGCCGATCTTGTGGACCACTTCGTGGCATTGGGCTTCGTGCACGAGTTTTGGGCGCGCATGCAGCAGATGAATTCCTTGCTTGAGCAAACTCCAACCTTCGCGGAGATCGGTCGGCGGTTTCGCTTTCAGGATGAGTTGAATCTCCTGGGCGATATCTGCGATTTCCGCGACCTGCAGGGCCAACGCCATCCGGCGGCGCGATCCCATGGTATTGATCGCGACTGAGAATTCCGATTTTTTTCCATCGACAATCGGTTGCTCGAAAAGGAGCGCCTTCCCTCCGCCAGACGATTTCATTTCGCGGTCCGCCCATTCCGCAATGAGCAGATCTGTGTCGACCGGGACGGCGACGCGTTTCAGCTCGCCCGCTTCGTCAAGAGCGTCGAGGAACTTTTGAAATGAGCGGTGAGCCATTTGTCAGGCGTACCGCGACTCTGATTCGTTCTGTGACAGAACGCGAGAGAATTTCTTAATCAGCGGTACGGTGGCACCAGGTATTGGAACGACCCGACCCGGCCGTTTCCGAAAGTGACGGTCTTGGTCGGATACGGAATGCTCGGCGGAATGTAGGAATAATAGAATGGATCGAAGAAGGGATCGCCAAAGAACACGAAAGAGCGGCCGCCATGATGATGATGATGGCCGCCCACAAAACCGACGCTGGTAAATCCGAAACCGTAACCATAACCGTAACGATACGGACCGTAGGGGTATCCGTAACCGTAGGGAGCCGTCGTGTAATTTACATAAATCCAGGTCTCAGTTGGACGACCGCGCATATTACCCACAATTTTCCGATCGGGAGATCCCCAGGCCAGCCAGACTGCATTTTGCGACATTCCCGTGCGAATCTGTCCCTGACTCACAAGGGCTTGGTCCTTGGGAGAAAGAGTTTGGTAAATTTCGGGGTGTCCGGAGATCCGCGTCTCCGTCGTCGAACAACTCGCAAGAACTAGCGCGCTGGCGGCGATGCCGAAAGTCAGAGTCCTGAAAAAGAAGGGACGCGTCATAAAAAAATCATACAGTCGGCGAGTTATGAGTCAATTCTGTCACTTCCTTGATTCAACTCCGCATTAACCGTAACGTTGCGCTCGAATGCAGGATCGATACGGCCATCGGATTTCCTATCTGCGTGTCTCGATCACAGACCGCTGCAACGAGCGCTGCGCCTATTGCATGCCGCACGAGCTGCAAGAATGGTTGCCACGGGAAGAAATTCTAACTTTCGAGGAAACACTGCGCCTTGTTCGGATTGCGGTCGAGCTGGGTGTATCGAAGGTCAGGATCACCGGCGGCGAGCCGCTCACTCGCCGCGGGGTGCTCGATCTTCTCCGCGAGCTTCCGAAAATTCCGGGCCTTCGCGACGTAGGTCTTTCGACGAATGGGACACTGCTCGCGCGCGAAGTTGAGTCGCAGTGGACAATGGCGGCGGCTTTACGAACTGCAAGCGTGAGATCAGTCAACGTGTCGCTCGATACGTTAGACCGACATGTTTATTCCGAAATCACCGGCCGCGATTTACATGCACAAGTCCTTGCCGGAATCGACGCTGCCATCACAGCAGGATTCGATCAAATCAAATTGAATACGGTTCTGATGCGCGGCCGAAATGAGGACCAATTAATCCCGCTAATCGAGTTTGCCGCGGCGCGTAATTTAATTCTCCGTTTCATCGAGATGATGCCCGTCAGCACGAGAGAAGTTCTCGGCGAAGAAAATTTCATATCGATTTCTGAGGCGAAGCGGGTGATCGAATCGCGTTATGGCAGCTTGATTCCAGAGCCGGAGTTTCGAACGAATGGGCCGGCCTCTTACTATCAGATCCCCGGCCGTCAACAACGCATCGGTTTTATCGGTGCCATGACGAACCTTCACTTTTGCGAGAGCTGCAACAAACTTCGTCTCACCTGTGATGGAAAGTTACGTCCTTGTCTTGGCAGCTACCTCGAGTTCGACATCATGAAACCGCTGCGAGCCGGTGCGAGTGATGAGGAACTCAAACAGTTTTTCCTCGACGTTGTCGATCGAAAACCAGAGCAGCACGATTTTCGCGACAATTACAAGCCCGGCCGCAAAATGGTCGCAATCGGCGGCTGATCATGGGGCGTCTCACCCATATCGCCGCCGACGGGCGCGCACAAATGGTCGATGTTTCGGCCAAACTGCCCAGCGTTCGGACGGCAGTCGCGACAGGAAAAATCCGGCTTCGGCGCGAAACACTCGATTTGATTTCGAAAGACCAAATCGCGAAAGGCAACGTCTTTGCAACTGCGCGGATCGCCGGCATCCAAGCCGCCAAACAGACCGCGCAACTCATTCCGCTCTGCCACACGTTGCCCTTAAGTGAGGTTAAGATCGATATTGTCACATTAAACGATCATGCGGAGGTAAAATGCACCGCGCGCACCGTTGCGCAGACTGGAGTCGAAATGGAAGCGCTTACCGGCGTCGCCACGGCACTTCTTACGATCTACGACATGTGCAAAGCGATCGACAAAGAAATGCAATTGTCGGATATCCGGCTGGTCAAGAAGACAAAACAGGAACTGTAGGGGTCTATGACCGCCGCTCAGTTGAACCAAATTCATGGAACCATCACAGAGCTCACTCCGCTCCAATTAAAGAATGCAGATCGTTACTGGAATCATTACAATTTCAGATCGCGCGAGCGCTGGCGAATACAAAGACCTCGGCGGACCGGTACTGAAAGAGGCCGCACAAAAAGCCGGCTGGCAGGTTTTGGCGGAAGCGATAGTTCCCGATAATGCCTCGCAGATTCAGGAAGTGATTCGCTCCTTTTCTCAACAAGGCTGCGGCTTGATCTTGACCACCGGCGGAACCGGAGTTGGCCCACGCGACGTTACTCCGGAAGCGATTCGGGCGATCATGCGCGTGGAATTGCCCGGTTTTGGAGAAGTGATGCGCGCTGAATCGATGAAGATCACTCCGAACTCGATTTTGTCGCGCAGTCTGGCAGCGATTGTCGATCTTTCACTGGTGATCGCACTTCCGGGAAAGCCGAGTGGCGCTGTGGAATGCCTCGGCTTTGTACAAGATGCAATCCCGCACGGAGTCGCGCTCGCGCAACGCGTGCCGACATCGTGCTGATCAAAAGGCTCTTCGGGCGTCGCATCCAGCGATGTTCGAACGATGAGTGCTTCGCACAGCGAAAAGGATCTCTCACATCAGTCGGGCCAAATCAAAAGCCTCATCAGTCGTCGACCGTATTCGGTGAGATGCGCGCCCTCCCCCCTACCGGATATTTCGTCGCGCGTGAGATTCGAGTAATCGATCGAGCTCTTTTTGACGTAACTCAATTCTGGCTGTTTCACATGTTTGTCGCTTGGTTCTATTTTCAGCGGCAACCCCGAGCGCGCGAAAGAAACTTCCCACGATGATTTCTCGTTTCCACGACTGTTTGCCAGCATCCAGGGGTATTCTTTCGGCAATTCGAAATGCGATGATTTAGGCAAGGTCAGTTTGTAAAATGTTTCTTCGCTCTCCAGAAACTGGGGAATCGTAAGCGAAGGGTTCCTATGGAGCGCGAGGTACAGCCGCGCGATATCGAGACCGGCGAGATTAATGCCATTGTAAATGCCGTTGTGATTAGGATCATTTTTGAAGAATGTCTCGTGCCATGCTTCGAACCGATGGCTGAGCATCAGATTCAATTCCAAATGGACATGTGCGCGCGCCTGATTTAGGCCGACCCCGGTATAACCCATTACGGCGATACGCTGACCGCGTCGCACGGATTCGCCGGGCTGCACCCCGATCGAACTTAGATGCCCATACAAACTGTAATAGCTCGAGCCATCCCAGTGGTGCTCGATCACAATGTACTTCCCATAATTCGAGTAGCCGGGCACGAGGTTCGTGTGCACGACTTTGCCGTCCGCGATGGCGCGCACTTCATCGAGCGGTTCGCCGCGCGCATCGCGCCGCAACGGCTTGATGTCGATTCCTTCGTGGAAACGCGTGTAAACGATGCCCGCCGATGTCTCAATGGGGTCACGCACAAACCCGTATTGCCCACCCTCCCACGGAGTCGACTTAACTCCGTTGAAATCCCGCTCGATATATTGGTAAAATGTCGGCCCGCCACCCGAGAAAATGGCGTCATTGTCCGTTGGCAAGACGAGATTGAGAACGGATCGCTCCGTCTGGGCCATCATCGAGAAATGCGAAAAAATGACGAGCGAACCTGCCGCAGCGAATGATCGCATGCCCGATTATTGTTTGCGTTGGCTAAGCAACCGCCAATCTTTTTTCATCAAGTTGATGTCAGCTGCAGTCAGTCCGGACGCTATGTAGATTTTTCCGTCCGAAACGCGCTTGTCGATTTCGAGCTGGGTAATTAGGCGGCCATTGATGATTACAAAAAGATAACTGCCCCGGCGTTCGATGCTTAAGGTGTCGAGCGCAATCCTCCCGTTCTCATCGAGTTGAAACAGCGCACCATAAGTTCCGTTTGCCGCTGGATACGGATAAAAGGCGATGATGTCGCGCTCCGAGATGCGAGGTATCTTTTCGATCGCAACATCTTTCCCGGAGAGCTGGGCGCGGACGGATGTTGAAAAGACCTCGGTATCTTGGGGGTTTCCCTGCGCATGCACGCGGAAAATGCAATGTCGCTCCTTCGCAAAGCCAACCGGCAGCGTGACGAGCAGCCAAAGCCAGAGCGCACAGAAAGCCTTCATGCCGATTGATAAAGGGTTTGACAGGATTTGCAACGTTTGCTGTTTAACCCGCTCATGAGGCTACGCGTTGTTTTGCTCCTTCTAGTGTTCGCGATCGTGGGACGTAGCTTGGGTCAGGAAGCCGGGCCTACTGCGACACCCCACAGACGCGGCTGGTTGGGCCGCATGATCCATCCGTTTTCTTCCGAGCCAATCCCGCAGTACAAAGATCCGAGATTACGCGGTCTCGCACTCGACTTGCAAATAATGCCACGGACGATAAAACTCTCGGAGGTCCGACAGCTCGGGATCAAATTGACGTTGACGAACCAGTCGAAACGCCCTGTTTCACTCGAATTTCCAACAAACCAGCGAATCGAAATTTATCTGAGGCACTCCGGAGGCGAAATCTTGACGAGATGGTCCGACAATCACGCCATCGCAGAAAAACCTGGAACGGTTTTGATTAATCCCCAAGAGCACGTCGAATACAACGAAACGATTGCGACGCGCGATCTGACGCCAAATAAAGTTTTTATCGCTGAGGTATTCTTTCCGAAATATCAAGAATTGCGAATCCAGCAAAAATTTCTTGCCGTTCCATAGGTAGGGCAAACTGCTCGGCCGCGCGCTTCGAGGTCGTGGTTCGTGTATAAACTCCCAAACACAGCAATGCTCGTTTGCGATTATCACACCCATCCGCAGGGACATCGGGTGCAGCTCTATACGCAGAAGCTCCTGCAGCCATGGGCGGACTCGGCACGCAAAATCGGATTACGCGACATTGCCTTCACCGATCATGATCGGTATCACGCCGGAATCGATTTTGATGAAATCGATCGTTTGCGTGACAAAAAT
>QHOQ01000202.1 GCA_003219355.1 Verrucomicrobiota bacterium | reverse complement strand
GAAATCGTGGCCACTGGCATCAAATCGCTCAAAGTGCGCTACAATTCGGTGTTCGGCTATTTCATTGAAGTGACGAAATCGAACCTGGCGAACGTGCCCGGGCATTACACCCGCAAACAGACCACCGTGGGAGGGGAGCGTTTTATCACGCCCGAACTGAAGGAAATGGAGGCGAAAATTCTTGGGGCGGACGAACGGGCACGCCAGCTCGAATATCAACTTTTTCTAAAGTTGCGGGACGAGGCTTTGCACGAGTTGCCATCGATTCAGCAAACTGCCGACGCGATTGCGACTATCGATGTTATCTGCGCGCTCGCGGAGACGGCGCGACTGTTCCGATATTGCCGGCCGGTGCTGACTGAGACAGTGCGGCTGGCGATTAAAGACGGGCGACATCCAGTGCTCGATCAAAATCTTGTGGAAGAAAAGTTTGTGCCGAACGACACATCACTCGAAGGCGAGAAGCTGCGGCTCGCCATCATCACCGGTCCGAACATGGCAGGAAAATCCACTTACATCCGCCAGGTCGCGCTGATTGTGCTGATGGCGCAGATCGGCAGCTTCGTTCCGGCGGAAAGCGCGGAGATCGGCCTGGTCGATCGCATTTTCACCCGCGTCGGCGCCAATGACGATCTCGCGCGCGGTCAATCGACCTTCATGGTCGAGATGAATGAAACTTCCAACATCGTCAACAACGCGACGGAGCGAAGTCTCGTCATTCTGGATGAGATCGGCCGAGGAACATCGACGTTCGATGGGCTGTCCATCGCATGGAGTGTGGCGGAGTTTCTACACGACAAAATCAAGGCGCGCACGCTCTTCGCAACCCATTATCACGAGCTGACGAAACTCGCTGAGGAACGCAGCGGCGTCTGTAACTTCAACGTGGCCGTACGCGAGTGGAACGATCAGATTATCTTTCTGCGCAAGATTGTCCCGGGTGGTGCGGACAAGAGCTATGGAATCCAGGTCGCGCGTCTGGCCGGTTTGCCGAAGGAAATTCTCGATCGAGCAAAAGACATCTTATCGCACCTTGAGGCGCCAAATGGCGCGGTGTCGCAGCCGGGGAAAATGAAACAGCGAAGATCGAAAAGCAACACGAAAACGGGAAAGCCGCAGTTGGATCTGCTGTAAGGGCGGGCCTACAGGCTCGCCCTCTACAGTTTTTCGCTGGCTAGAGGGCCATTGAGATTATAATCGTCTGTTAGGTGGGCATCATGGCAATCAAAACCGAGAAGGAACTGAGCGAGACTCAGCGCAGTCATTGGCTGAAAGCTGTGGCGGCGATCGAGCTGCGCAATTTTGGCTACGCGATTTCTCTTCTGCAGGGAATCCTAAAGCAAGAGCCGCAGTTTCTAACTGCCCGGCAATTATTGCGACGCACAGAGGTAACAAAGAGCAAATCAGCAAAAAAAAGCTTCTTCAATATCTCGACCACGCCGCTTGCGGTGATGAAAGCACAGCGAGAAATCAAAAAGGACCCGAAGTGCGCAATGGAAATGCTGGAAAAGATTTTGGAGGAGGAGCCTTACAATCGGCAGGCGAATTTGGTTTTAAAGGAAGCGGCGATGGCAGCGGGCTGCCCGGAGATCGGCGTCTTCGCGCTGCGGACGTTGCTCGAAGAAAATCCACGCGACGTCAAAGTATTGCACGAGCTCGGGCGCCTGCATCACGAGCTCGGAGAAAATGAGAGGGCTGTCGAAATTTACAATCAAATCACAGAGATAAATCCACTCGATGCCGAAGCGCTTCGGCTCGGTAAAGACGCCTCGGCCCGCGCTTCTATGACAACTGGCGGCTGGACGCAGGCAGTCAGTTATCGCGACTTGATCAAAGACAAAGAGATGGCGGTTTCGCTCGAGCAACAAAGCCGGATGCGATTGACCGGGGAATCACTCGATCAGCAAATCGCGGAAACATATGTCCTCCACCAGGCGGAGCCGGCGAATATCGATCTTGCGCGACGCTTGGGCGCACTAAATGAACAGAAGGATGACATCGTGGCAGCGATCGGCTGGTATCAATATGCCGCAGAGCTGACAAAAGGGGCTGATGCCGGATTGATTCGAAAAGTCTCGGATCTAAAAATGAAAGGCCTCGGGCGGGAAATTGCAGCGCATGAAGAATTTCTTGCCGCTCACGACCCCGGTCATGAGTTGTACGCCAAGAAATCTGAGGAATTGAAGGCCGCGAAGGAGAAGCGGGCGGAAATTCTGGTCGAGGATGCGCGCAAACGTGTGGGGCGGAATCCGACTGACTTGCAACTTCGATTTGAACTGGGTGAGTATCTCGTAAACGCCGGGCAATTCCGCCAGGCATTGCCGGAACTACAACGCGCGCGACAGAATCCGAATGCGCGTTTGAAAGCAATGAATCTGCTCGGTCGCTGTTATAGCGAACTCGGAATGCTGGACCTTGCGATGAAGCAGCTCGAAGAGGCATCGCGAGAGATTTTACCCATGGACGCCATGAAGAAAGAGATTGTTTACAATCTCGGGCTTGTTTACGAGCGGATGGACGACGGGGAAAAGTCACTCAACTGCATGAAGCAGATTTACGAAGCTGATTACGGCTATCGGGACGTGGCTGCGCGTGTGGAGAGATCGTACAAACAGAATATCTCCCAGGCTTGATTGCCTTCTTGACTCGTGCCGGACCAGCCAGCACCCAAGGCATCCAATCAAGTGTGAACCTTCGATTCGTAACTGTTTGGGAGCACTCACGAACTTTCCTCCTGAAAATTCAGCAAGATCCTTTTCGTCGCAAAGAACGGGAGTGATCCCGACGTGAAGAACTTGACGGCCAAACTGCCAAAGTGGTCCAGGAGCAACCTCGATTTGGTCAAAGAGACTCAAAGCAAGCTGCGATAGGAAGCACACTGACCGCGCAACGCGGCACCTCTGAAAGGCATGCCGTATTTTAATTTGTTGGAGAAGCCCTGCGCCTCGTGCGATCTCATTTCGATCCATTAGCTTCTGGTGGGAGCTGTGATCGTCATGCGTAAGACCAAAATCATCTGCACGCTCGGTCCGGCCACGGAAAAAATAGATGTACTGCGGCAATTGATTGAAACGGGAGCGGATATTTTTCGATTGAATATGAGCCACGCCGATCATCGCACATCGCGCGAAATTGTGCCCCGAATCCGGCAGCTCGCGGAAGAGATTGGCCGGCCGATTGGAATCTTGCTCGACACCCAGGGTCCTGCCATTCGCACTGGCGATCTCAAAACCGATCTGCACTTGAATTCCGGCGATATACTGGAGCTCACCGTTGGCGGCGCGAAAAGCGAGGAACCCTATTCAGTCGATGTGAATTATGCGGGCATAATCGATGATGTTTCCGTTGGCGACACGATTCTGGTGGACAACGGTATGCTCAAGCTGGTGGTTCTCGAGAAGCGACGGGGCCGGCTTCGCTGCAAGGTTGTCACTCCCGGAAATCTCGGCTCCCGGCGTCACGTTAATCTGCCTGGCATTCACGTAAATCTCCCGCCGCTCACGGAAAAGGATCTCGCCGATCTTTCAGTCGGCGCCGAGCTAGGCGTCGATTTTATCGCTCTAAGCTTTGTCCGTCATAAGAGCGATCTCGATGAACTGCGGGCAGTTCTTGCCGAAAAAAAGAGCAAGGCACTAATCATCGCCAAGATTGAGGACCAATTAGCTGTCCGGTCGATCGACGAGATGATCGAAGGTGCAGACATCATCATGATTGCGCGCGGGGACTTGGGAATTGAATGCCCGATGGAGGAACTGCCCATCATCCAGCGACGGATCGTAAAACAGTGTATTCGGCTCGGCAAGCCGGTCATCGTCGCGACCCAGATGCTCGAGTCGATGATTAGCAATCCCTTGCCGACGCGCGCCGAAATCACGGACGTGGCAAATGCGGTCTTTGAACAGACGGATGCGATCATGCTCAGCGGCGAGACAAGCGTTGGCCGTTATCCTGTGGAATGCGTCCGAGTGTTGGATCGTGTGGCTGGGCGAATCGAGCGGAGTGGTGGCGCCGGTTATGCAGAATTGGCGGTGCTCGAGGACGCAAGGCAGAAGACAATTGCTTCCGCTGTGGTCCTGGCGAATTCGCTTCAGCAGGCGAAGCTTATCGTATTCACCCAGCACGGGACAATGGCTCGCAATGTTTCAAACCTCCGGCCGGAAAATGCGCCGATATTCGCTTTCACTTCAAGCGGAGAAGTCCGCCGCCAATTGACCGTCTGCTGGGGGGTTTATCCGGTGCGGATTGACTTTACCGCTGACCCAAACGTGACGATCGAGGCTGCGGAGAAGTTTTTGCGCGAAGCCAAATTAACCGCCACGGGCGATCACCTTGTGATCATCAGCGATCTACGCGCAGGCGACGATCGCATCGATTCGGTCCAACTGCGGAAGGCAAAATAAAACACGCAGAGGTTTCGTCCACGTGTTTTAATTGTAAGATGTCGATCTTGTCGTCGCCGACCTAAGCCTCGACCGGCAATTCGACATCGACCGGGCGCTCTTTCTTGCTCAGAGCACGGCGGAGCTTCGAGAGCGCGATGTTCTGCAACTGCCGAATGCGCTCGCGTGTAACCCCGAATTTCTTTCCGACCTCCTCGAGCGTTTTGGGTTTACCGCCGTCCAATCCGAAGCGTTGAAAAATGATTTTCTTCTCGCGGTCGTCCAAGACATCAAGCAATCCGCCAACTTCGTTGCGGAGGTTTTTGTCGCGCAACAGTTCGAAAGGGGTCTGAGCTTCCTCGTCCCCCACAATCTCGCCGAACTCGGTTGAATCATCGTCGCTAATTGGCGCATCGAGCGACGCCGGACGAATCGACACGGTCTTGAGCTGCGAAACTTTGCCGCTGGCGATGCCGATCTCATCGCCAAGTTCATCGTCTGTCGGTTCGCGGCCAAGCTCCTCGCTCATTTGTAAAGAAACGCGGCGCATCTTGGAAATCTTATCCACTAGATGCACTGGAAGACGAATTGTCTTACTCTGGTTCGCCAGCGCGCGCTTGATCGACTGCTTGATCCACCACGCGGCATAAGTGCTGAGCTTCCCGCCTTTTGCCGGATCAAAACGCTCCACCGCCTTCATCAGACCAATATTTCCCTCGGAGATTAGATCAAGCAGCGGCAGGCCGAGATTCGCGTAATCGTGCGCGATTTTGACGACCAGGCGCAGATTCGAGCGAATCATTAGCGCCCGCGCCTCCCGGTCGCCCTTTTTGATCTTTGCCGCGAGAGTAATCTCCTGCTGCGGAGTCAAAAGCGGGATTTGCCCGATCTCGCGCAGGTAAATCTTAATTCCGGTATCACTATCTTCAGCAGCCATATAGCTCTTTTTCATCGACGATTTTGGGGGGTTGGATCGACACCTTACCGTCAGGGGTATTCGCCGGTGCCTTGTCGATCCCGCGTTGTAGCATTCTCAAAACTATTTAACAAGGTTAAATATTCGGATTTCTGACAGTGGCCGGACCTGTGTTGTTCAATCTTTTTACCTGCCGGCACAACCTCTTCAAACAGGGCTAGTTCCTTCAATTCGGCTTGATCCTCAGGACGTTATTCTCCCACGGTTCGGGACGATTAATGGCCTGTTTTCGTCCTCTAATATCTTTGACAACCTAACCTGCCATTTTGGGCAAAATTTCTTCCGCTGCGGTTTACGGCGTGCATGCGTACGAAGCTGAAATAGAAGTCAACGGCGCCGGCGGCGACCCCAACCATTGTAATCCTTTGGTTGCCGGACGGCGCTGCGAAAGAGGGTCGCGACCGTGTGACGACCGCGATTGTAAATAGCGAATATTTTTGGTAGCGCGGCCGAACCACAATCAATCTCGCCCCGGCCGATTTTAAAGAAAAAAGTTTCGATTAACCGATTGCGCTCGAC